>NZ_JAGRLA010000036.1 GCF_020442045.1 Bauldia sp.
CCGAGGATCGAGTCGTTGCCGACGCCGCCCTTGACCTTGTCGGCGCCCTTGCCGCCGTTGATGACGTCGTCGCCGTCATTGCCGTTGATCTTGTCCTGCCCCTTGTAGCCGTAGAGAACGTCGTCGTCTTCCGATCCCTTGATATTGTCGCTGCTCGAGAAGATCTTCTTGCTGAGGCCGGGAAAATTCTTGCTGAAATAGTGGTCCATGTTGCTCACCGAGAGGAGCAACTTGCTGAGTTCGTACTGGACGTCGCCGTTGATCACCACGTCGATCGAGGTGATGACGCCGACCTTGGGGACACTCCCGTTATAGACCAGCCCGTGCCCGTGCATCCGGAAGGTGACGCCTGCGTCCTCGTCGATCGCCGTCACCGTCTTGTGGGTGCGGTTTATCAGCTTCATGTCGGTGAAATGCGACAGGAGGCTGAGCTCCGACAGCTTCTGGGTGTTGACGGCTACGTCCGCTGCGAATTTGACCATTGTCTTCCTCCTCGACGGCCCTGGCGACGGGGCGATGCCCGCCGGGCGGACGGCCATTGGTGCCGGAAGATATTAACACTCTGTCAAGGAATCGGGCCGTCCGGCAGGACAGGCATCGACCGCGACGATCATGACACCGTCGCGGCCGCGTGTCTGCGACCTCGGAATCCGGGTCAACGCCGCCGAGGGGGCGGCCGCCTACGAGGCGGCGGCGGTCTCTTCCTCGTCGTCGCGCATCAGCTCCTCGCGCGAGACGGTCTTGTCGGTGACGTTGACCAGTTCGAGGAGGAAGTCGATGACCTTCTCCTCGTAGATCGGCGCCCGCAGCGACGCCACCGCGTCCGGATTGGAGCGGTAATATTCGACAAGCTCCTTCTCGCGTCCGGGGAACTGGCGGAGCTGGGCGGAAAGCGCCCGTTGCACCTCTTCCTCGGTCACGTCGATGTTGTTCTTCTCGCCGATCTCGGAGAGCACGAGCCCGAGCCGCACGCGGCGCTCGGCGATCTTCTGGTAATCGGCGCGCGCCGCCTCCTCGGTCGTGTTCTCGTCCTCGAAGGTCTTCTGCGACTCGCTGAGCTCGGTCGTCACCTGCCGCCAGATGTTGTCGAATTCCTGCTCGACCATCCGCGGCGGCAGATCGAACGTGTGGAGCTCGTCGAGCTGGTCGAGGATCTGGCGCTTCACCTTCTGGCGCGTCGCCATGCCATACTGGTTCTGGAGCTGCTGGCGGATCGCGTCGCGAAGCTGATCGAGGTTCTCGACGCCGACCTTGGTCGCCAGCTCGTCATCGATCTGGACCGGATCGGGGGACGAGACCTCCTTCACCGCGATGTCGAAGGTCGCTTCCTTGCCGGCGAGATGGGCTGCCCCATAGTCTTCGGGGAAGGTCACGGTGATGACTTTTTCCCCGCCCGCCGACATGCCCTCGAGCTGGTCGAGGAAGCCGGGAATGAACTGCCCCGAGCCAAGCTGGACGGTGGCGTTGTCGTCGCCTCCGCCCTCGAAGGGCTCGCCGTCGATCTTGCCGAGATAGGAGATCAGCATCCGGTCGCCGTCCTCCGCCTTGCCGTCCTTGGGCGAGAAGCTCCGGGTATTCTCGGCGAGCCGGGTGAGCTCGGTCTCGATCTCCTCGTCGCTGACATCGGCGACCGGCCGCTCGACCTTGATCGACTTGAAGTCGCCGAGCACCACATCCGGCAGGATCTCGTAGGTCATGGTGTAGGTCAGGTCGGCCTTGCCCGTCAGCACCTGGTCGGCCTCGCCCTCCTCTTCCGGCAGCTTGAAGTCGGGCTGCTGGGCGGCGCGCTCGCCGCGTTCGGACAGGGTGTCCCGCGCGACATCCGAGATCAGCTTCTGGACGATCTCGGCCATTGCCGACTTGCCGAACATCTTGCGCAGGTGATTGACCGGCACCTTGCCGGGCCGGAAGCCCTTGAGGCGCACTTCACCCTGAAGCTCGTTGAGGCGGGTTGTCAGGCGCTCGTCGAGTTCCGAAGCGGGAACCTTCACCTCGAATTCGCGCCGCAGCCCTTCGGCCAGTGTCTCGGTCACTTGCATGGTGTCACGCTTCCGTTGATTCGCTCGTTCAATCCGTTCGTCCGGCCGGTTGATCTGACCAGCAAAAATCCGTTCGTGTCGCGCGGTTCGATCCGTTCATCCCTGAACGATGATGTGACCGAAGGCGGTGGTGCGGGCGGAGGGGCTCGAACCCCCACGACTTTCGTCACGGGAACCTAAATCCCGCGCGTCTACCAGTTCCGCCACGCCCGCGGACCGCGACGGCCCCGGCCGAGGCGCCGCCTCTATAACAACTGACTTCGCCCCGATCAAAGGGAAAGCTACGCCGCCAAACCGTCTTTCTTGCGCCCGCGCCTAGTCGGCCAGCCTTGACAGCAGGTTCGGCAGCGCTTCGGGGATATCTTCCGCGATAAGCCCCCGCCCCACCCGCGCCGCCGCCGCGCCGTGCATCCACACCCCGGCGGTCGCCGCGTCGAAGGCCGCCATGCCCTGTGCCATGAGTCCGCCGATGATACCGGCCAGGACATCGCCCGCCCCTGCTGTCGCAAGGTATGCCGGCGCGTTGTCCGCGATTGTCCCAAGGCCGTCCGGAGCCGCCACGACGGTGTCCGGGCCCTTCAGGACAACCACCGCGCCGGAGCGCAAGGCGGCTTCCCGGGCCCGATCGAGCTTGGAGGCCATGATGCTCAAGTCCGGGAAAAGCCTTGCGAATTCGCCTTCGTGCGGGGTCAGGACCACCGGCGCCGCGCGATTCCGTATCCGCATGAAGAGAGCGTCCGGCGACTCCGCGAAAGACGTCAATCCATCGGCGTCGACAACCGCCGCCGCGCTTGCCTCCAGTGCCGCCGAAACCATTGAGATTGCTGCATCTCCGACCCCGAGCGCCGGCCCGATCACCACCGCGTTCTTGCGCCGGTCGGCGAGAATCTCGGCCAGTCCCTCCGCCTCGTACATCCGCGTCAGCATGATCGCGGTCAGATGCGCCGCATTGGCGACGATAGCGTCCGGCGGCGAGGCCACCGTCACCAGCCCCGAGCCGATCCGCAGCGCCGCGCGCGCCGCAAGCCGCGCGGCCCCCGTGCCGGTCAGCGGACCGGAGACGACCACCGTATGCCCCCTGTCGTATTTATGGCCGTCGATCATCGGGCGCGGGAACGCGTCGATCCAGACCGCGGGATCGTTGTGGAACGCCGCCGGCCGTATGTCCTCCAGGATACCGGGGTCGTGGCCGATATCGGCAAGGGTAATCGGGCCGGCCAAGAGCCGGCCGGGGAGCAGCAGGTGACCGGGCTTGTAGCGGAAGAATGTCACGGATTCCCTCGCCATGACGGCGCGCCCGAGGATTGCGCCCGAGCCGCCGTCGACGCCACTCGGCAGGTCGACCGCAAGGATCGGCAGTCCGCTCTCGTTGGCACCATCGATGAGGCTGGCCGCCTCGCCTTCGATCGGCCGGTCCAGTCCCGCGCCGAAGAGCGCATCGATGATGAGGTCATGCCCGTAGGCGAAGTCGCGCTGCGCACCCCGGACCTCCCCGGTCCAGCCTCGCGCCGCGAGGCTCGCGTCGCCTTTCAGGTTCTGCCGTTCGCCGAGCAGGAAGACCGAAACATGATAGCCGTTCTCCTGCAGCAAGCGGGCGGCGACGAAGCCGTCGCCGCCGTTGTTGCCCGGGCCACAGAGCACAGCAATCCGCGCTCCGGCCGGGGTCATCCTCGTCGCGGCGGCGGCCACGGCGGCGCCTGCGCGCTCCATGAGGAGCGAGCCCCGCAGGCCGGAGGCGATCGCGCGCCGGTCCGCGTCGCCCATTTCCCCGGGCGTCAGCAGTTCGACGGGATCGGCCCCCGCCTCCACCGCCTCTTCCTGGGCCCTGCCAAGAAGAGTTTCGAACCGTTGGGCCCACTCTTCGTCAATTGATGAATTATTCGCCAATTGCATATTCCTTAATCACCGATTGACTGTCTTTGAGACGGCAAGCATGGTGTTATCCACCGACTAGCTTAATTTTCCGGCGGCTTCTACCGACCGGCGAAGTGGCATGGAGTCTGCAAACCACGGCGCTGGCCGGCAGTCGGTCTACGCCGCCGCACACTTTCGGAGAATTGGAATAGATGAAGAAGATCGAGGCGATCATCAAACCGTTCAAGCTCGACGAGGTCAAAGAAGCGCTTCAGGAAGTAGGACTTCAGGGCATCACGGTCACGGAAGCCAAGGGGTTCGGCCGCCAGAAGGGACATACCGAGCTTTATCGCGGCGCCGAATACGTTGTCGATTTTCTTCCCAAGGTGAAGGTCGAGGTCGTCTTGGGTGACGAGATGGTGGACAGGGCCGTCGAGGCCATTCGCAAGGCCGCCCAGACCGGGCGCATCGGTGACGGAAAGATATTCGTGTCCAGCATCGAAGAGGCAGTCCGCATCCGGACCGGCGAAAGCGGCATGGATGCCATCTAGACGCAGATCCGTTCAGCAGAACCCAAGCCACGACTGAGGCTGTCACCACGGCTTGCCGGCCATCGACAGCTGCAATCACACCATCGAAGTACAGGAAAAGGAAAATACCATGGCAGGCGCCAAAGACGTCCTCAAGATGATCAAGGACAAAGACGTCAAGTTCGTTGACTTGCGCTTCACCGATCCACGCGGGAAGTGGCAGCATGTCACGTTTGACGTGGCGATCGTCGACGAGGAAACTTTCACCGAGGGCGTTATGTTCGATGGCTCGTCGATCGCCGGCTGGAAGGTGATCAACGAATCCGACATGAAACTGATGCCGGATCCTGTGAGCGCTACGATCGACCCCTTCTTCGCCCAGACCACCCTCTCCGTGGTCTGCGATGTCCTCGAGCCGCTGACCGACGAGCCTTACGAGCGCGATCCCCGGGGCATCGCGAAGAAGGCCGAAGCCTACATGAAGCAGACCAAGGTCGGCGATACGGTCGTGTTCGGCCCGGAAGCCGAGTTCTTTGTCTTTGACGACGTCAAGTATGCGGCCGAGCCGTACAATACCGGCTTCAAGCTCGACGACGTCGAGCTGCCGATCAATTCCGATCGGAACTACGAGATGGGCAACCTCGGCCACCGGATGAAGATGAAAGGCGGCTATTTTCCCGTCGCGCCGCAGGACAGCCTGCAGGACATGCGCTCCGAGATGCTGTCGACGATGGCCGCGATGGGCGTCAAGACCGAGAAGCACCACCACGAAGTCGGCGCCGGCCAGCACGAGCTCGGCATGAAGTTCGACGACATGGTGATCACTGCCGACCGGCTGCAAATCTACAAATACTGCATCCACAACGTCGCCGACGCCTACGGCAAGACGGCGACCTTCATGCCGAAGCCGGTCTTCGGCGACAACGGCTCGGGCATGCACGTCCATCAGTCAATCTGGAAGGGCGGCAAGCCGATATTTGCCGGCAAGCAATACGCTGACCTCTCACAGGAATGCCTGTGGTACATCGGCGGCATCATCAAGCACGCCAAGGCGATCAACGCCTTCACCAACCCGAGCACCAACTCCTACAAGCGCCTGGTGCCCGGCTATGAGGCGCCTGTGCTTCTTGCCTACTCGTCGCGCAACCGCTCGGCTTCCTGCCGTATCCCGGTGGCAAGCTCTCCGAAGGCCAAGCGCGTCGAGGTCCGCTTCCCCGATCCGAGCGCCAACCCGTATCTTGCCTTCGCCTCGATGCTGATGGCCGGCCTCGACGGCATCCAGAACAAGATCGATCCCGGCAGCCCGATGGACAAGAACCTCTACGACCTGCCGCCGAAGGAACTGAAGAAGATACCGACGGTCTGCGGATCGCTCCGCGAGGCGCTCTCCAGCCTCGACAAGGATCGCAAGTTCCTGACCGCTGGCGGCGTCTTCACCGACGACATGATCGACGCCTATATCGAGTTGCGGATGGAGGAAGTCATCCGCTTCGAGCAGATGCCGCATCCGGTCGAGTTCGACATGTACTACTCGGTGTAGCCGGGCGGACAGACATCGATACGAGGAAAGGGCGCCCCACCGGGCGCCCTTTTCACGTCCGCCTCCGATCGGGAAATCCTGGAGCTCAGGCCTGCGGCGCCAGGCGGCCCAGCGCTGCCTCGGTCTTGGCTTTCAGGGCGGAAGCCTCCGCAAGCCGCTCGCGCTGCTCCTCGATCACATCTTCCGGCGCCTTGGCGATGAACTGCTCGTTGCCGAGCTTCGCTTCGATCTTGCCGACTTCCTTGGTGATCTTTTCCACTTCCCGCGACAGCCTTGCCCGCTCGGCTTCGATGTCGATGATCCCCGCCAGGGGCATCGAGAAGGTCGCCTCGCCGATAACCATCTGGACCGCGCCCTCGGCCGGCGCACGGGCAAGCGCCAGCGACTCGACCCGCGCCAGCCTCTTGATGAAGAGGTCATGGGCCTGCAGGCGGGCCGCCGTCGCGAAAGCCGCTCCCGAGACCGAAAGCTCGACCTTGGCACCCGCCGGTACATTCATCTCCGAGCGGACCGAGCGCACGGCGGAGATGACGTCAATCAGCCAGGTGACCTCGTCGGCGGCTTCCGGGTCCTCGAAGACGGGTTCGGGCCATTCGCTGAGTGCCAAAACCGTCCGCTCCGCATCCTCGCCGTCCCGCGCCCACAGCTCCTCGGTCAGGAACGGCATGAAGGGGTGGAGCAGCGCGACGATCTGGTCGAGAACCCAGGCAACGGTGGCGCGCGTCTCGCTCTTCGCCGCGCCGTCTTCCCCGCTGAGGACCGGCTTGGACAGTTCCAGATACCAGTCGCAGAAGAGGTTCCAGGTGAACCGGTAGAGCGCACCGGCGGCGTCGTTGAAGCGGTAGGCTTGAATCGCGGCGGCAACCGCGGTGGCGGCGCGCGTCGTCTCGGTCACGATCCAGCGGTTCAACGTCTCGGTCAAGGCGGCGGGATCGAAATCCGCGACGCGCTTGCACTCGTAATGCTCGCCAAACCGCGCGGCGTTCCAGAGCTTGGTCGCGAAGTTGCGGTAGCCCTCGACGCGGCCGGTCGACAGCTTGATGTCGCGGCCCTGCGCCGCCATCGCGGCAAGGGTGAAGCGAAGCGCATCCGCCCCGTATTCGTCGATCAGGACGATGGGGTCGATGACGTTGCCCTTCGTCTTCGACATCTTGGCGCCCTTCTCGTCGCGGACGAGGGCGTGGATATAGACGTCGCGGAAGGGCTCCTTCCCCATGAAGTGGAGGCCGGTCATCATCATCCGGGCGACCCAGAAGAAGATGATGTCGAAGCCGGTGACCAGGGCCGTCGTCGGATAGTAGCGCTTGAGCTCCGGCGTCTCATCCGGCCAGCCGAGCGTCGAGAAGGGCCACAGCGCCGACGAGAACCAGGTATCGAGCACGTCCTCGTCGCGGGTCAGTTCGGTCGGCTCGCGATAGTGGGCCTCCGCTTCGGCATTTGCCTCCTCCTCGCTCGCCGCGACGAAGACCTTGCCGTCCGGCCCGTACCACGCCGGAATCTGATGACCCCACCAAAGCTGGCGGGAAATGCACCACGGGCGGATGTTCTCCATCCAATCAAAGTAGGTCTTCTCCCAGTTCTTCGGGACGAAGACGGTCCGGCCTTCGCGCACCGACGCAATCGCCGGCCGGGCGAGCGTCTTCGCGTCGGCATACCACTGATCGGTCAGATACGGCTCGATGACGGTCGTCTTCGACTTCTCGTCATGGGGCACCATGACGGGCTTGTCCTCGATCTTGTCGAGCAGCCCCTTCTCTTCCATCATCTCGACGATGCGCTTGCGCGCGCTGAAGCGATCGAGCCCGTTGACCGCTTCGATCGTCGCCTTCAGCTCCTCCGGTTCCGGGACACCGTCGAGGAAATCGGCATTGCCATCGAGAACGACATTCGCCTCGGGGTCGAAGATATTGACCATCGCCAGGTCGTGGCGCTGGCCGACCTCGAAGTCGTTGAAATCATGCGCCGGCGTGATCTTGACCGCCCCCGATCCCGTCTCCGGGTCGGCATGTTCGTCGGCGACGATCCGCAGCTTGCGTCCGACCAGCGGCAGGATCGCGTTCTTGCCGATCAGGTCCTTGTAGCGTTCGTCGTCCGGATGGACGGCGACGCCGGTATCGCCGAGCATGGTTTCTGGGCGGGTCGTCGCCACGACGATGAACCGGCCCTCCTGATCCTCGATCGGATACTTGAAATGCCAGAGGTGCCCCGGCATCTCGATATTCTCGACCTCGAGATCGGACACCGCCGTCTGCAGGTTCGGGTCCCAGTTGACCAGCCGCTTGTCGCGATAGATCAGCTGCTGGCGATAGAGGTCGACAAACACCTTGGTGACGGCCCGCGACAGCCCCTCGTCCATGGTGAAGCGTTCCCGGCTCCAGTCGCAGGAACAGCCGAGCCGCTTGAGCTGGTTGATGATCAAGCCGCCGGATTCGGCCTTCCATTCCCAGACCTTCTCAACGAATTTCTCCCGGCCGATCGCCCGCCGGCCAGGCTCCTGCCGCTCCATCATCTGGCGCTCGACCACCATCTGGGTGGCGATGCCGGCGTGATCCATCCCCGGCTGCCAGAGCACGTCCCGGCCGCGCATCCGCTCGAAGCGGACAAGGATGTCCTGAAGCGTGTTGTTGAGGGCGTGGCCGATGTGCAGCGAGCCGGTCACGTTCGGCGGCGGTATGACGATCGAATAGGGCTCGGCACCCGGCTTCGCGCCGGCGCCCGCCTTGAAGGCATCCGCTTCATCCCAAAGGCCGCTGACGCGCGTCTCGACCGCGGCCGCATCAAAGGTTTTGTCGAGCATGTCCGATCCGGAAAAATGGGCGGTGCCCGTGTAAATCGGATGGATTTGCCTAAGTCAATAATGGCGGTGTGAAATGCGCCGGCTAACGCCGCCCGCGCGCCACCCGCTCGATTTCCTCACGAACCAGCCTCTCGACCATCGACGGCAGGTTGTCGTCGAGCCAGTCGCGGAGCATCGGCCGCAGAAGATCCTCCACCAGATCGTCGATCGTCCGGCCGCTTCCCGAAAGGACCGAGGTCGCGAGTTCGTGAAAGGAACCGGAGACCGCCGCATCCGCCGCGCTGGAAAGCAACGGTTGCGGAGCGGCATCGCGCATAGCGATCTCCGGTGGCAGGGACGCCGGAAAAGGCTCGACCGCCGGCTCCCCGACCTCCCCCGTCTCCTCGACAACCGCGACCGACGCGGGACGCACCGGTTCCTCGCGACGATCCGGCCGGCTCTCGCCGACGGCCGTCTCGTCCCGCCTGATCTCGGCGCGCGCCTCTTCCATCGCCCGCGCCATCGCCCGCTCGACGGCAGTATCCCGGCGCGGCTCGGATAGCTCACCGGCAGGCGGAGCATCCTCGACCTCGATCGCGGGCTCTTCCCGAGGCTGGACGCTCGGCATGGCCATGGCGGTCGCGGTCGGCGGCGAAAACATCGGTGTGACGTTGTTGACCGGAATCGGATCGGTCGATGCCGCGGCAGGGGCCGGGCTCTCCTCGCCGTCCGACATCATGCTCCGGATGGAGGCAAGAATCGCGTCCATCGCCTCGTCTTGTGCCTGACCTGATTTGGTCATGCCGCCTTCCGCCTGGATGATTCGCCGAGTTTCAACAGACTAGCTGAGTCGGCGCCGGGGCGGAATCCCCGCGGAATCGGTTGCCGGCGGCGGAAAACCGTCCTGGATCAGCGGCCGTCCGGAGTCCGGAGCCCCATCCACTTGTCCTTCACCGCATCGTAATGCTCGGTGGGATCGTAGACCGTGACCGGAAGCCCGAGCGCCTGCGCGTTGAGCCTGCCGACGGCGGCGACCAGGCCATAAGCCGCAACCACCCGGTCGCGCTGAGCGGTGACCTGTTCGACCTGGGCTGCGAGCAGGTCCTGCTGCGAATTGAGGACGTCCAGCGTCGTCCGCTGGCCGACGCGCCGCTCTTCGATGACGCCCGAAAGGACGAGCTGCTGGGCGGAAACCTGGGCCGCCGCCGAGCGCACCACGGCGCGCGCCGCGTCCAGCGATCCCCAGGCCGAAATCAGGGTCTGGCGGACCTCGGCACGAGCCGCATCGAGTTCAATGCGCCGTTGACCGAGGGTTTCCTTGCGCTGACGCACGTTGGAGGCAACTTCGCCGCCCTGGTAGATCGGGACGCTCAGGACGCCCGTGATCGCCGCGGAATCATTCCAGCTTCCCTTGTAGCTGGCGTCGTCGCGGTGGGTGACCGATCCTCTCACCGAGACACTCGGCAACAGCGCCCCCTCGCTGATCCGCACGTTCCATGACGCGACGTCGATATTATAGAGCCCCGCGACGATGGCCGGGTGCTGCTTCTGAGCCATGGCCAGCGCGGCATCGAGGGTGCTCGGCACCAGCTTCTCGACACCATTGATCGAACCAAGCTTGGCCGGCTTGTGGCCGACGACCTGCACATAGGTCGCGATCGAGCGGTTGAGCTCGGAAACCGCGGCGGCATAGTCGGACATCCCCTGCGACAGCCGGGCTTCGGTCTGCGCGACGTCGGTCCGGGTACCCTCACCCACATCGAGGCGGTCCTTCGCGGCCCGCACCTGCTCGCGAAGGAATTCGACATTCTGGGTGGTCAGATTGACGACCACCTGCGCCCGGACGACGTCCATGAAAGCCGAGACGGTATTGAACAGAACCTGCTGCTCGATCAGCTTGAGCTGCTCGCGCGCCGCCCTGACCGAAGTTTCGGCCATGTTCACCGAATTCTTGGTCCGAAAGCCGAGGAAGATGGGCTGTTCCACCGAGAGGCTCACCCCCCTCGGATTGGTCGCCGTCGACCAGCTTGTCCCGAGGATCGACTTGGTTGTCTGGAAGGCATAGTCTCCGGTGACCGAGATGCGCGGCCGATATCCGGACTTTGCCTGTGGCACGCCCTCGTCGATCGCCCTCAGTTCGGCGCGCGCCGCATTGAGATCCGGATTGTTGGTATAGGCAGACGCCATCGCCGCGGTCAGCGATTCAGCGGAGGCTTGGCCAAATCCAAGCGACGCGGCAACGCAAAAGACCGTCGCAGCCCAAATACCACGCCTGAATAACACTACGGGCCCCCTCAACACTGGCGTTAGCGGCGATCGCCGGATGCCACTCAACTCTGCCCAACTGCGGCTACTTTAGTCGCCTTGGCCCCTCCGTCAAACGCTCCAGCGCCCGGCATGGCGAAAAGACCGATGGTGCGACGAGGAAACAACACGAGCCGTTCGACCTCGCAGGTGGAAACCGGCTCTAGAAGACGAACGACTTTGGCGCCTGGAACCCTGGCAGCGGCGGCAAATGAACGTCGAACACGGCGCGCCCCCCGAAATCGTCGTCCGTATGGGTGTAGACCATCGCGGGCGCCGCCCGGCCGTAGCCGACAACGGCCACCAGGCGTCCGCCTTCCTTGAGCTGATCGAACAGGTTCTGCGGCACGGTCTCCACTGCGCCGCCGAGCAGGATGACATCATACGGCCCCTCCGACGGATAGCCCGCCTCGAGGGGGCCGGTCACCACCGCAACATTGTCAATGCCTTGGTCGAGGAGATTTTCGGATGCCTTGGCGGCGAGTTCCTCGTCCGACTCGAGCGCGACCACCGAACCGGCAAGTCGTGCGAGGATCGCTGCCGAATAGCCGGTCGGACACCCTACGACCAGAACAAAATCGGACTGGCCGATCTCAGCCTCCTGCATCAGGCGCGCGAGGGGCGTCGGCCGCATCAGATACCGGGCGGGCCTGCCGGCTGCCGGCTCGGCGACCAGGATATCGTCGTCGATATAGGCGAACTGCCGCGACGCCGCCGGAAGAAACCTCTCCCGGGGAATCTCGGCCATGGCGCGCAGGACGTCATGATCGGTGACACCCTCGGTTCGAATCTGCGTGTCGACCATCGTGGCCCGCGCACTGGCGAAATCGGTCATGGTGTCGATTCTCAAGAAAACGGCCCAAAGCTAGTCCGTTCCTACCCGCGCCCACTGCGGGTGACAAGTCGGCAATCCGGCGCAGGCCAACTTACGCCGACGCACCTGTTGCCTAAAGCGCGGCAAGCATTTACATGCTCGCTCATCGGATGGCCTCGTGGCGGAGTGGTTACGCAGCGGACTGCAAATCCGTGCACCCCGGTTCGATTCCGGGCGAGGCCTCCAGACATCCCGGCGCTGCCGCGCTCTCAGATGACAGACCGCGGCACGACAACCACGGCACCGTTCCGTTCGAGAATATCGGCGCGAACGCCGAAGGTCTTGCCCAGCCGTTCTTCGCTCAGCACGTCGCGCGGCGGCCCCGAAGCGACCACCCGCCCCTCGTCCAGAACGAGCACCCGGTCAGCGTAGCGCGCCGCCATGCCGAGATCGTGGAGCACGGAAATGACGGCGCCTTTGGCGGCATGGCGCTTCAGGATATCGAGGACGATCAGTTGGTAGCGCGGATCCAGTGACGCGGTCGGCTCGTCGGCGAGAATCAGGGGCGCTTCCGTCGCCAGCACCCTTGCCAGCGCCACGCGCGCCCTCTCGCCGCCGGAAAGCGTCGTCACCGCGCGGTCGGCGAAGCCGGAAACCCCGGTCTCCTCCATCGCCCGGGCAACCGCTATCCGGTCCTCCTCGGAAAGGTCGGCGCCCGCGCCGCGCGGCAGCCGTCCGAGCCCGACCACTTCCGCGACCGAAAGCGGCCAGTGGAAGACGTGCCCCTGCGGCAGATACCCGAGACGCTGAGCCCTCTGCTTTCGGGAAAGTCCTTCAATCGGCGCCCCGCCCAACAGGACTGCCCCGCTCGACTCGAGCAGGCCGGCCGACGCCTTGAGCAGTGTGGTCTTGCCCGCACCGTTCGGACCGACAACCGCGAGAAACTCCCCGTGCCGGGCCTCGAACGCGATGTCGGAGAGGATCGGTGTCCCGCCGAACGAGACCGAAAGGCCGCTCGCCTCGATGACAGACGCTTCGGCGTTCATACCGATGCTCCGGTCAGTTCGCCACGTCGCTTGAGGATCAGTATGATGAAGAACGGCGCGCCGATCAGCGCCGTCAGCACGCCGACCTTGATCTCGCTGGCCGAGGGGATGAGCCGAACCGCGATATCGGCGGCGAGCAGCAGCGCCGCCCCGGAAAGCGCCGCGGGAACCATCAGCCGCCCGGGATCATGGCCGACCAGCGGTCGCACGAGATGCGGTGCGACCAGCCCGACAAAGCCGATCGATCCTGCCACGGCCACCCCTGCCCCGACAGCCGCCGCTACCCCGGCGACGACCCGCAGCCGGATACCGGCAAGGTCGAAACCGAGGCTCTCGGCCGCTTCCTCACCAAGTGTCAGGGCCCGGAACGCGCGTCGGTCCCATATCAGCAGCACGGCCCCGACCGCCATGAACGGCAGCGCGATGATCACGTGCCGCATGCTGCGGTCTTCCAGCGACCCGAGCAGCCAGAAGGCGATTTCAAGTGCTGCAAACGGATTCGGCGCAAGGTTGAGGGCGAGCGCTGTCCCCGCCCCGGCGAGGCTGGAGACGGCGAGGCCGGCGAGAATCAGGACGAGGAGGCTCGCCCTCGGTCCCGCCACCAGCAGCAGCAGCCCGACCGAGACCAGGGCGCCGATGATCGCCGCGACCGGAAGCGCGATCGAGAGGACATCGACCAGTGCGAGCGAAATGACGCTCACCGCCCCGAAGGCCGCCGCCGCCGGCGCGCCGAACAGCGATGGCGACGCCAGCGGATTACGAAGGAGCCCCTGCAGCGCCGCGCCGGCGAGGCCCAGCGTTCCACCGATCATCACGGCGAGCAGCGCCCGCGGCAGCCGGATATCGATGACGATGATCCGCGCCGCCTCGCCACCATCGCCGACCAGCGCCCTAGCCACCGTGCCGGGAGAAAGCCAGACCGGCCCGACACCGAGGGAGACGAAGAACAGGATGACGACCAGCAGCGCCAGGGCGGCGATCAGGCGACCATCCCTCCGCCCCCCCGCAGCAAACGTCATCCGTCCCCCGTCAGTTGCTCCACTTCAGCCCGGCATAGGCCGAAAGCCCGGCGCTGTTATAGCCCGCGGCGTCCTCATAGGGCGTGTCGAGCAGATTCTCCACCCGCCCGTAGATCGTCGTCGTGCGCGTCAGCCGGTAGTTGGCCGAGAGGTCGATCCGCGTATAGGGATCGAGCTTCACGGTATTGGCGTCGTCGTCGTAGCGCGGCCCGACATAGGTCGCGATCAGCGACGCCTCGAGGTTGTGGATGCCGGTATAGATCAGTGACAGCGAGCCCGTATCCTGGGCACGCCTGCCAAGCTGCATGTCGGTCGTCAGGTTGCGGGCATCAAGATAGGTGTATGTCGCCTTGGCCCTGAACAGGCCGGGCACGATCATCGCGTCCGCCCCGATCTCGACGCCCGAGGTCTCCACCTTGTCGATATTCGAGTAGTTGCCCCATGGCGGCAGCGTGAAATCCCAGTCGATCATGTGGTCGATCTTGTTCCAGAACCCGGTCGCCGACACGGTCAGGCGCCCCGCGAGGAGAGACTTCTCGATCCCGAGGTCGCCACCGACGCTGGTCTCCGCCTTGAGGTCGGGATTGTAGCCGATCTGGAAAGCCGTCGGCCGCTTCGCCCCGGTGCCGATGCTGCCGCGGATCGCCGCGCCGATCCCGGGCATCGCGTAATGGGCCGTCGCCCGCCCGGTGGTGAAGCCCTGGCCATCGACCTCGCCGTCATACCGCCCGGCGAAAGAGAGATTGAGCCTCTCCCCGACCGGCAACTGGTAGAGCAGATAGCCCGCATAGAGCAGAAGGTTGTTGTCGAAGGTCGGATCGGTCAGGTCGCTCTGCGTGCCCATGGCGCTTTGGCTTTCGACGCGCGCACCGCCCAGCAGCGACCCGGCATTGCCGAGATTGACGAGCTTCTGGTACTCGAC
>NZ_JAGRLA010000037.1 GCF_020442045.1 Bauldia sp.
GGCCGGCGGCGACAACATCAGCAAGGCGATGACGACCCTCGAAGCCGAGAAGAGCGAGCTGGCGTCACGGCTCGCGGCGCTCGAGGAAGACCACGCGAATCTCCGCGCCGAAAACGCCGAGCTCCGCCGCACGGCCGGCGCGGAATGGGAAGAGGAACGCGCCGCCGACCAGCGTCTGCGCGAGCGCCTCTCCGAGCTGGCGTCAAACGTCGTCAGGCTGGCCAGGAACACGGAATCGGGATCGCCGGGCCCCTCCGTCCCGGCTCCTCCGGTTCGCGCCGAAAACAGCAACGGAGAGCATGCCGGCAACGGCATCGAACGCACCGGCATGCCGGACGACGAAGCCCGGCAGCCCGATGCGCGGCCGAAGCCGCCGGAAGCGGCGCGCCCCCTCGCCGGACGATCGCTCGCCGAACGCATCCGCGCCCTGCAGCATGCGCCGGCCCGCCAGGAAGCCGAGACCGTCAGGGATCTGTGAGGAACCAGTTGCCGCGGGTCTTCTCGCCGATCAGGCAGTCGACACGGGCGAGCGGCCTGGTCTCCGCCGCGTGCATGAGGCGTGGCGGCGTCCCCGCGATCTCGAGGACCAGCTTGCGGCGGATCGCCTCCGCGAAACCGGCGCGGTCGTGAACCGGGACGATGAAGGCGCCGGGCCCGCCGACGACGCAATCCTCGAAATAGATATCGAGATCGCGCATCCGTGCCCGGCTGCCGCCGTCGCGGATCATCACCGGCAGACCGTTGATGGCGATCCCCAGTCCGACCACCGCGTCGCGGCTCCGATCCACCGGCTCGCCCATGTTGTTCGGCCCGTCGCCGGAAATGTCGATGGTCCGCCTGAGGCCCCGCGCGCCGCTTTCCCGGAACCGGTCTGCCGCGAACCGCAGGATGGTGGAGATCGACGTGCCGAAGTCGCGATGGAAGGGCAGAGCTGCGATCGCGTCGGCGAATTCGCCGGCCGAAGCGGTACCGGAGACGATCGACCACGGCACCGCGACGTTCTGATACTGGGTGCCCGCCCACTCGATATAGGAAACCGCGATACGGCCGTGCACGCCCGACTCGATCGCCCGGACGACGTCGGGATGCCGGAAGGCGGCGACATAGCCCTGGCGCTGCAGGTCGGCCTCGCCGCGGTCCATCGATCCCGACACGTCGACGGCGAGGATGAGCTCGAGATCGACATCGACGACCGCCCGCGCCGGCGTCGCCACCACCACCGCCAGGAGCACGGCCGCCATGGCGGCGATGGGCGGCAGGCCGCGCGCCATGCTCAATTCCTCAACCATCGGCTGCGGGCCTTCTCGCCGACCAGGCAATCGACCCGCGGCGCCGGTGAATAGGCCGCCACCGGCATCACGCGCGGCCCGACGCCGGCGATCTCCAGAACCAGCTTGCGGCGGATCGCCATGGCGAAACGGCTGGGATCCTGGACCGGGATGACGAAGGCCCCCGGCCCGCCGATCACGCAATCCTCGTAGTAGATGTCGAGGTCTGGGATGTTGAAGGGGCCGATTCCGCCGACCGACTTCAGCATGATCGGCAGGCCGTTGATGGTGATGCCGTCGGCGACGAGGCGATCCCGCATCGCGACGACCGGAAGGCCGATATTGTTCGGTCCGTCGCCGGAGATGTCGATGGCGCGCCTGAGCCCGGTGACGCCGCTGGCCCCGAAGAGCTTCGCGGCGAAGCCCAGCCCCTGGGAGATAGAGGTGCCCCTTTCGCGACCGATCGGCGCCGCCCCCACCCGCCGGGCAAAGGCGCGCGCCTCCTCCCGGTTCGACAGCACCGCCCAGGGCACGACCACCGACTGGTGGCCCGTCCCCGCCCATTCGACATAGGTGACCGCGATACGGCCATTGGGGCCGGATTCGATCGCCTGGATGACATCCGGGTGGGTCAGCGCCTCGACATAGCCCCGGCGCTGGAGCCTGAGCTCGTCATAGTCCATCGACCGCGAGATATCGACGGCCAGCACCAGTTCGAGATCGACATAGCCGGCGGCGGAGACCGCCGTCGTGGACAGGACCAGCGCGACCGCCGCCGCCGATGTCCTGATCGGGTTGCTCGTCATGAGGCGCATCCGTTCGCCCGATTGAACGCCCCCCGGCTGTCTCCTCCCGGCCCGGACGATGGTAGCGCGAGTCGTCGCCCGGTCAATCGGAACCGGCATCCCCTCGCCCGCCGCCCGGCGCCGGTTTCCGTCACAACCTGCCGGCGATATGCTTTGACACGGCCCGGCCGGCAGGCTTGAGTGTCGATCGAGGGGATCGAAAACCGGAGACGAGGCGACATGTTCAAACCAAAACTCCTGTCGATCGCTGTTCTTGGCGCGGCAATCGGCGTGGCCGGCGCGGCCCAGGCGGCGAATTCCTTCGACCCGCTGGCGCCATGCAGCGTCGCGCTCGCCGAGGGCAGCGACGTCCCGGCCCTGGCCGTCGGCTTCTGGGCCTTCGGCTTCCTCGACGCCGCGACCGGCGAGGCCCATGAAGTCAACGTCGACCGGCTGAACACCATGATCGACGTGCTCACCAACGAGTGCCGCAACGCGCCGGGGACCCGGATGTACGACCTGGCCACCAGGCTGGCCCAGAGCCAGACGGACAACAATCCGGACGTCGCCGAAGCCGGCCGGGACCTGCTGATGCGCTTCTTCGATCCGAACGAGGATCTCCGGGCGCTGACCGCGTCGCTGAAGCCGGCGGCCGCCGACATACGCGCCGTCTATGCCGAGCCTCTGGCAAGCGCGCTGATCGCCAGCTACGAGCAGATGTACACGCCCGACGCGGTGATCCAGCCGAAGCCGGAGCACAAGCAGCTTCTCACCACCTTCACCACCACCGGCCATCTCAAGGCGGGCGACCCGGTGCTCGACGAGTTCCCGGGCGGCTACAAGGACGTGCTGGACTACTTCGTCGCCGACGTGCCGATCGGACGGTTCAAGTTCGTCGAGCCGGGCGAAACCCTCGGCCTCGCCTTCGACGGGCTGATCTTCGTCAACAACCGCTGGGTCTTCATGCCGAAGCCGTGGCGGGCCCTGGAGCAGTAGCCGCCGGCTTCAGGCCGGGTGGTCCGCGAGCCACCTGATCGCGGCGGCGTCGCCGGCCTCGGCCGCCTTGGTGAACCATCTCCGCGCCAGCGCCTCGTCCCTGGCCGTGCCGATGCCTTCGAAATAGAGCAGGCCGAGCCGGGCCATGCCTTCGGCAAGGCCGGCTTCGGCGCTCCTGCGCGTCCATTCGAAGCCCGCCGCGAGGTCGACCGGAACGCCCGCGCCCCCGGTCAGCGCATCCCCGAGATTCTTCATCGCCCAGGGGTCGCCGGCTTCCGCGCCGAGACGATACCAGCGCGCCGCCTCGGCATCGTCCTCCCCGACGACCTCGCCGCCCGCATAGTAGAGACCGACGGCGTTATAGGCGTCGCGATAACCGGCCCCGGCCGCCTTGCGGAACCAGGACAGCGCCTCCGCCAGGTCGGCCGCGACGCCCTCGCCCGCCTCGTAGAGCAGGCCGAGGTTATACATGGCGACGCCTTCGCCGAGATCGGCGGCGGCGCGGTAATAGTCTGCCGCCTTGACATTGTCCTCCGCGACCCCGAGCGCCTCGTCGTAGATATAGCCGAGCTTGGCCATCGCATCGCCGCGACCGAGCGCCGCCGCGGCCTCGAACAGGCGGCGGGCCTCCGAGTAGTCCCGATCGACGACGATGCCGTTCATGTAGAAGACGCCGAGATTGTGCAGGCCGAGGTCGTCGCCGGCATCGGCGGCGATGCGGTAGAGCCGCGCCGCCTGCTCGAGGTCGACCGGCACGCCCTTGCCGTATTCGTAGAGGCTGCCGAGGTTGGCGGTGCCGGTAGGATCGCCGCGGTCGGCGGCCTGGCGATACCAGTTCGCGGCCTCCGCGAGGTCGAGATCGACGCCATAGCCGTATTCATACTGGTAGCCGATATTGGTGAAGGCGGCGGGATAGTCCTGGGCTGCCGCCTTGCGGTACCAGTCGAGCGCCTTCGCCTCCTCTCCCGCGGCGTCGTAGGCGCGTCCAAGCTGGAACTGGAGACGCGGATTGCCGGGATCGGCGATCACCGCGCCGACGCAGGCGAGGATCGCGGCCTGAACGTCCATCGCCGACTGCGCCACGCCCTCCGCGATCTTGTCGCGGTCGGCGGGTCCGGCGGCGAGGCGGTCGCATGCCGTGACGGTCGGCGGCGCTTCTTCCGCCTCGACCGACGGCGTCGCGAGGGGCGCCAAGGCCAGCAATACAACAGTCAGTCTTGTCTGCATCCAATCCTCCGTTTGGCCGCTGTCCGGACTCGCCTGGCATGGAACCATGGCGGCGTCCGGGCGGCGGGTCAGGGGAGCCTTCGGAATACGAGCACGAGATTGTTGGCCGGCATCGCCACCGTGTCGGCCAACGCGAGCCCGGCCGCCGTCGCCTCCGCCGCGACGTCGCCCACGTCGCGCACGCCCCATTCGGGATTCCGGTCGCGCAGGGACCGGTCGAAGGATTCGTTGCTCCCGGCGGTATGAATCCCGCCGCGCTTGAACGGGCCGTAGACGAACAGGCAATCGCCGTCGCCGAGGTGGCGTCCCGCGCCCCGCATCAGCGCGCCGGTGACAGGCCATGGCGCGATGTGGAGGACGTTGACGCAGAGCATCGCGGCAAGGCCGTCGGCGGGCGGTCGCCCCGCCTCGCCGAATCGCCAGTCATCGTCCCGCACGTCGAGCAGGAATGGCGGCATGAGGTTGGCGAGCGACGCCGCTTCGCGGCGCGCGGCGGCCATCGCCACATGGGCGCTGCTCGGATCGCTCGGCCACCATGTCAGCCGCGGCAAGGCCCCGGCGAAGGCGACCGCATGCTGGCCGTAGCCGCTGCCGATCTCGGCCACGTCGCCATCGCGCCCGGCGAGACGAGGCGAAATCGCCTCGAGAATCGGACGATGGTTCCTGCGGAACGACGGCGAGTCGGGCAGGCCGCCGGAACCGCGACGGGTCCCGCTCTCGCTGGCATCGATGATGAATTCCGGTTGTTTCATGGTGCGTTAGGACGACTTTCAGAACGACTGCAATCGAAGGTTTCCCCGACATCCTCGGATGTTATCCTGCACGCTGGCAAATCGGCGGGGAGGCACCGGCATGGCACGGCAAGCGTATTTCGCGATTTCTGGCATCGGCCTCCTTGCCATCGTCATCGCGGCCTTCTTCTGGCCCTATGCGCTGTGGTTCCTCGTCCTGCTGGTTCCTTACATCGCGGTCGGAATCTACGACCTGTTCATCTCGGGCCGGAACGTCCTGCGCAACTATCCGGTGATCGGGCACATCCGCTATGGCCTCGAATTCATCAGCCCCGAAATCCGCCAGTATTTCATCGAGACCAACCAGAGCGGCCGCCCCTATAACCGCGAGGAACGGCACCTCGTCGAGAAGCGCGCGCAGAACATGCCGGGCTACCAGCCCTTCGGCACCCAATATGACATCAACGACATCGGCTATAACAGCGCCAACCATTCGCTTTCGCCGAAGACGGTTTCCGAACAGGACAGCCGCGTCACCGTCGGCGGCTCCGAGTGCAGCAAGCCCTATAACGCCTCGCGGCTGAACATCTCGGCGATGAGCTTCGGGGCGCTGAGCCCGAACGCGGTCCATGCGCTGAATGCGGGGGCCAAGATCGGCAACTTCGCCCACAATACCGGCGAGGGCGGCCTCAGCCCCTACCACCTCGCCGGCGGCGGCGACATCATCTGGCAGATCGGCACCGGCTATTTCGGCTGCCGGACCAAGGACGGCAACTTCGATCCCGAGCAATTCAGGGAGAAGGCCAATCTCGACGTCGTCAAGATGATCGAGATCAAGCTGTCGCAAGGCGCCAAGCCGTCCCATGGCGGCGTCCTGCCGGCGGCCAAGGTCGACGAGGAGATCGCCAGGATCCGGGGTGTCGAGCCGCATAAGGATGTCATCTCGCCGCCCGCCCACACCGCCTTCTCGACGCCGGAGGGCCTGTTGCACTTCGTCGTTCAGCTTCGCGAGCTCTGCGGCGGCAAGCCGGTCGGCTTCAAGCTCTGCGTCGGCAAGCATTCGGAATTCATGGGCATCTGCAAGGCGATGGTGAAGACCGGCATCACCCCGGACTTCATCACCGTCGACGGCGCCGAGGGCGGCACCGGCGCGGCGCCCGTCGAATTCTCCGACCGGCTCGGCATGACGATCAACGAGGCGCTGGTCTTCGTCCAGAACTGCCTCGTCGGCACCGGCCTCCGCGACAAGATGAAGATCATCGCCAGCGGCAAGGTCATCTCCGGCTTCGACATGGTCGAGAAGGTCGCGCTCGGCGCGGATATGTGCAACGCGGCCCGGACGATGCTGTTCGCCATCGGCTGCATCCAGGCGGTCCGCTGCAACACCAATACCTGCCCCTCGGGCGTCGCGACACAGGATCCGAAGCGCTGGCGCGCGGTCGACATCGACCTCCGCAAGGTCAACGTCGCCAACTACCACAACCGGACGGTGGAGAGCTTCCTCGACATCGTCGGGGCAATGGGCTTTTCCGATCCCGACGAGCTGACGCCCGGCGACGTCTATCGCCGGGTCGCCAACGAGCTGAACAAGCCCTACGACCAGATCTACGACTATCTCGAGCCGAGCCACCTGATCAAGGGCGGCGAAATCCATCCCGACTACCGGAAGGACTGGGACAAGGCGCGCGCGGAAGCCTTCTGATCACCGCGACGACACTCCGGGGTACCGCATATGCAAGGCACGGACTTCATCCTTCGCTCGCTGGTCGCCGATGACATCGGCCACCTCTTTCTGGTGCCGGGCGGTCTCGTCGACCCGTTCATGCCGGCCATCGGCCGGGTCCCCGAGCTGACCCCGGTCGTCGCGGCGCAGGAAGGCGGCGCCGCCTATATGGCGGACGGCTATGCGCGGGCGAGCGGCAGGTTCGGCGCCTGCCTGTGCATCGGCGGACCGGGCGTGACCAATACGGTGACCGCGCTCTCGGCGGCGCTGACCGACGAGTCGCCGGTCCTGCTGATCACCGGCGAGGTGGCCAATTACATGGAAGGGCTCGGCCTCTTCCAGGACGCCAGCGCCGGCACCTATGACGACAGCCTGATCCTCGCCCCGGTAACCGGCGAATCCTACAGCATCCCGGACATCCGGCTGCTGCCGCAGAAGATGCGCGGCGCGGTCAAGCGGATGCTCGACGGCGTCCGCATCCCGGTCCATCTCAGCATCCCGAGGGATGTCCAGACCGGCGAGGTCGACGTCGCGCCGGTACCGCTGGCCGCCGACCTCCTTGATTCGGAACCGCTCGATTCACGCGCCGCGGCGCGTATGTGGACGCTGCTGCGGGATGCCGGCGCCGCGCCGCGGGTGGCGATCCTCGTCGGCGGTGGCGCCATATCCGACGACACCTCCAGAGACCTGATCAAGGCGGCGGAGCGTTTCGCCATTCCGGTCGCGACCACCGAGCATGCCAAGGGCATCTTCCCCGAGGACCATCCGCTGTCGCTCGGCGTCTTCGGCTATGCCGGCACCCGGCATGCGACCGACGCCATCCTCAACCAGGAGCTCGACCTCCTGATCGTCCTCGGCGCGACGCTGAATGTTCGCGACTCGATGTACTGGTCCGACCGGATGAGGCCGAAGCTCGGGATTCTGTCGGTGAATATCTCCGCGGTCCATGTCGACTGCCACAGGCCGAACGAGCATTTCGTCCGCGGCCATGGCGGCGCCTTCGCGCGATGGCTCCTCGCCGCCGACGAGACCGACGCCAGGCCGCTTGCCGACGGGATAGCGGCGCGCAGGGCCTGGCTCGAGGCGGTGCGCCAGGAGGAGCGTTATTACGACATCGCCAACACCACCAGCGACCAGCAGCCGATCCATCCCGCGCGGATGCTGGCCGACACCCGCAAGACGATGCCGCGCGATACCATCGCGATCGTCGACAGCGGCGCCCACCGGGCCTTCGCCGTGCATTACTGGGACAGCTACGGCCCGCGCCAGTTCATCACCGCCTCGGCTCTCGGGCCGATGGGCTGGGGCATCGGGGCGGGCATCGGCGCCAAGGCGGCGCGGCCGGATTCGCCCGTCGTCGTCTTCACCGGCGACGGCTGCATGCAGATGCACGGCATCGAGGTGCAGAGCGCCGCGCGTTTCGGCCTGCCGGTGATCTATGTGGTCAGCAACAACCAGGCGCTCGGCAACGTATGGCTGAGGATGCGCAAGCTCGGGGCCGTGCCGATGGAGCTCACCGAGACCGTCGACCACGACTGGGCCGGCTTCGCCCGCTCGCTCGGCGCCGAGGGCGCGACGGTCCGCGAGGCCGGGGAGCTCGTGCCGGCTCTGGAAAAGGCGCTCGCGTCGAACAGGACGGTCGTCATCGACGTCAAGACCGACCGCGCCGCGGGCACGCCGGTCGAACCCTATGCGGAAGCGAAAGCCGCCTGGTCCTATCACGAATGACGGAGATGCCGGCATGGCCGCCCTGCCCGATCCCACCGCGACGCTGACCGGCGAAGGACGCCGCATCTACGAGCACATCAAGGCGCGGCTTGCCGCCCGGGGCGTCGACCACCTCGGGCCCTACCTGCCGCTGCTCCACCATCCCGAGCTGGCCAGGGACATCGAGGAGCTCGGCTATTACTACAAGTTCGAGGCCGAGCTGCCGCGCGACGTCTACCAGTTCATCGTGCTGACATTCGCCAGGCGTTCCGGCGTCACCTTCATCTGGGAGGATCACGTCGCGGCGGCGAGGAAGGCGGGACTGCCCGAGGCGGTGATCGACGCGATTCGATCGGGCGCCGCGACCTTCGCCGCCCCCTATGATCTGGTCGCCGAGACCACCGGCTATGCCTTTGCCTGCCGCTCGATTCCCGAGGCGCTGCAGAACGAGGTGATCGCCAAATTCGGGGTCAAGGGCCTCATCGAGATCGTTACGCTCTGCGGCTTCTATACGATGATCGGCATGGTCAACGGCTGCTTCGACGTTCCGCTGCCGACCAGTGGAGGACATTGAGATGGCTATCCTCGAAATCCTCGTCGTCGGGATCGTGGCGACCGCCTGCCTCGATATCGGACAACAGATCTACCGGCTGGCGACCGGCATGCCGATCACCGACTGGGGCATGATCGGCCGCTGGGCGGCCTACCTGCCGAAGGGGCAGGTGGTCCACGAGAATATCGGCAAGACGCCGCCCGTCGACGGCGAGCTCGCGCTCGGCTGGATCGTCCACTACGTCGTCGGCATCGGCTACGCGGTCGTCTACCTCCTCCTGATGTGGTTCATCCTCGGCATCGAACCCGGCTTCATCCCCGCCATGGTCTTCGGCGCGCTGTCCGTCTCGGTGACCTGGTTCGTCATGGAACCGATCCTCGGCGCCGGCGTGATGGCGGCGAAGACGCCGAAACCGCCGGCGGCGATGGCCCATGATTTCGCCAGCCACCTTTCCTTCGGCTTCGGTCTCTTCCTCGGGGTCGTCATATCCCGTTCGTTGTTCGGCGGATAAGGACAACCCGAAACACTTTGCCGACGGCCATCGACGGCGCCCTGCTTCCTCGCGTATCGTGTCGGGAGGGAACGGGAGGAATCGATGGCGGAAAAACACAATGTCGCCCCGCTTGCCAGGGACGCGATGGCCTATGTTCTTGCCGGCGGCCGCGGCAGCCGGCTGCTCGAGCTGACCGACAAGCGCGCCAAGCCGGCGGTCTTCTTTGGCGGCAAGACACGGATTATCGATTTCGCGCTGTCGAATGCGCTGAATTCCGGCATCCGCCGGATCGCCGTCGCCACGCAATACAAGGCGCACAGCCTCATCCGCCACCTCCAGCGCGGCTGGAACTTCCTGAGGCCGGAACGGAACGAATCCTTCGACGTGCTGCCGGCCAGCCAGATGGTCTCGGAAAGCCAGTGGTATGCCGGTACCGCCGACGCCGTCTACCAGAACATCGACATCATCGCGAGCTATCGGCCGCAATACCTCATCGTCCTCGCCGGCGACCACATCTACAAGATGGACTACGAGCTGATGCTCCAGCAGCATGTCGAGACCGGCGCCGACGTGACGATTGGCTGTCTCGAGGTGCCCAGGATGGACGCCACCGGCTTCGGCGTCATGCATGTCGACGAGAGCGACCGGATCATCTCCTTCCTGGAGAAGCCCGCCGATCCGCCCGGCATGCCGGACAAGCCCGACATGGCGCTCGCCTCGATGGGGATCTACGTCTTCGAGACGGGCTTCCTCTTCGACCAGCTCCGCCGCGACGTCGACGACCCCGGGTCGAGCCACGATTTCGGCAAGGACCTGATCCCCCATATCGTCGCCAACGGTCGCGCCTTCGCCCACCGCTTCACCGCCTCCTGCGTGCGCTCGGACCATGAGACCGAGGCCTATTGGCGCGACGTCGGCACCCTCGACGCCTACTGGCAGGCGAATGTCGACCTGACCGACGTCGTTCCGGCCCTCGACCTCTATGATCGCTCCTGGCCGATCTGGACCTATGCCGAGCTCACGGCCCCGGCGAAGTTCGTCTACAACGACGAAGGGCGGCGCGGCATGGCCGTCGATTCGCTGGTCGCCGGCGATTGCATCGTCTCCGGCTCCGCAGTCAACCGGTCGCTGCTGTCGACCGGCGTCCGGGTCAACTCCTACGCGAAGGTCGAGGAGGCCGTGATCCTGCCTTACGTCAATATCGGGCGATCGGCGCGGCTGAAGAAAGCCGTCGTCGATCGCGGCGTGCGGATCCCGGAGGGCCTTGTCGTCGGCGAGGACCCGAAGAGCGACGCCGAACGCTTCCGGCGGACGGACGAAGGCGTCTGCCTGATCACCCAGAAGATGATCGACGAGCTCGCCAGATAGCATGACGACGGTCCTGTCGGTCGCCTCGGAGGCCTTTCCGCTGATCAAGACCGGCGGACTCGCCGACGTCGTCGGCGCACTGCCGGCGGCGCTCGCCGAATATGACATCGACATGCGGGTGATGCTGCCCGGCTACCCCGAGGTGATGGCCGCGCTCGGCGAGCCGACGGTGATCCGGCGCTACCGAAACCTCTTCGGCACCAGCGCCCGCATCCTTGCCGGCAGCTTCGACGGCCTCCATCTGGTCGTCCTCGACGCGCCGGGCTTCTTCGACCGGCCGGGCAATCCCTATGTCGACGCGAACGGCGTCGACTGGCCGGACAACTGGAGGCGCTTCGCGGCATTCGCCCGGGCCGCGGCCGATATCGGCAA
>NZ_JAGRLA010000190.1 GCF_020442045.1 Bauldia sp.
GGTCGGAGCCGGAAGTGACACGGGCCGCCTCGGTCAGGTCGCGTGGCGTGCGGATGCCGGCCACCACGTCCTCGCCCTGGGCATTGATCAGGTATTCGCCATAGAGCGCCTTCTCGCCGGTCGAGGGATTGCGCGTGAAGGCGACGCCGGTCGCCGAGGTATCGCCCATATTGCCGAAGACCATCGCCTGGACGTTGACGGCGGTGCCCCAGTCTTCCGGGATGGAATGGAGCCGGCGATAGGTGATCGCCCGCGGCGTCATCCAGGATTCGAACACCGCGCTGATCGCACCCCAGAGCTGGTCGGACGGGTCCTGCGGGAAGGGCGAACCGCGTTCGCGCTCGACGATGACCTTGTAGTCACGGACGAGCTCCGCCCAGTCGTCGCCGCTCAATTCGGTGTCGAGCGTGTAGCCGCGCTCGTCCTTGAAATCCTCGATGCGTTCCTCGAACTGATGGACGTCGATGCCGAGCACGACGTCCGAATACATCTGGATGAAGCGGCGATAGGAATCGTAGGCGAAGCGCTTGTCGACGCTGGTCGCCAGCGCCTCGACGGTGGCGTCGTTGAGGCCGAGATTGAGGACCGTGTCCATCATGCCGGGCATGGAGGTGCGCGCACCGGAGCGCACCGAGACCAGAAGCGGCATCGTGCCGTCGCCGAATTTCCGGCCGGTCCTCTCCTCGGTCGCGGTGAGCGCCGCGCGGACCTGGTCGGCGAGATCGCCGGGATAGGTCCGGTCGTTGTTGTAGAAGAACGTGCAGACTTCCGTGGTCAAGGTGAAGCCCGGCGGAACGGGCAGGCCAAGGCTCGCCATTTCGGCGAGATTCGCTCCTTTCCCGCCCAGGAGTTCGCGCATTTCCGCGCTTCCCTCCGCTTCGCCATCGCCGAAACCGTAAACCCACTTCCCCATCGGTCGCTCCAGTCGGGCTTTGCGCGAGGGCTCTCCCTACCCAGCGGAATGATGCAGTGCAATGGGGTTGCTTGCCGCATCGGCGAGCTTTGCCCATGAAATCTGCCCGTCAGGCGCGTGACCCGAGCCGCAGGCCGGGCGCCGGGCGCTCCTGGACGACTTCCCTGCGGAAGCGGAAGAGGGCCGCGGGCCGGCCGCGCTTCGGCCGCGTCGCCTCGCCGGTCGGCTCGACCAGCGTCGCGGCTTCCACCAGCCGGCGGAAGTTCTGCTTGTGGAGGCGGCGGCCCGAAATCGCCTCGACGGTGAGCTGCAGGTCGGTCAGCGTGAATGCCTCGGGCATCAGCTCGAAGACCACCGGGCGGTATTTCAGCTTGGCGCGGAGGCGCGAGATGGCGGTCGCCAGGACGCGACGGTGGTCGAAGCGCATCGGCATGCCGGTGACGCCGGCCGGAAGCAGGATATTCTCCAGCGAGGCGCGTCCGTCGCGCAGCGCCTCGTGGACGAGGCCGGCTTCGTAGAGAAGTTCGTAGCGGTCGAGCACGCGCTCTTCGTCCCATTGCTGGCCTCCGGAGCCGAAGGCGAGCCGGACCCGCTCGCGGCGGGTAAGGCCGCGACGGACAGGATCGTCGCCGGGCGGCGCGCGCTCCCAGCGGCGTAGCGCCGGCAGCAGCGACTGGTCGAGCAGCGCCGGCCGCCCGTCGCGCCAATCCTCCCAGGGGAAGAAGCCGTACCACCGTTGCCAGCGGGCGCCGGCAAGCGTCAGCGCTTCCGAATGGGCCGCCTCCGGGCCGGTCAGCGCGAGATAGCCGACCGAGACCAGGTGCGGTCCGCGGTCGCCGCGATGGGCGTGCCGTCCGCGATCGCCGAAGGTGTAGAGCTGCTCGACATAGCCGAGCTTCAGCGCCGTCTGCTCCTCGACCCAGGCCCGAAGACCCATCTCGAGGGTGCGGTGGAGGATGGGATCGAACGGGCCGAAAGGCAGGCCGTCCGGCTCGCCGGGGCCGACCTGCGGCGAGACCACCAGGATCAGCGGCTGCTGGTCCTCGACCGCGACGATCGCCGCGTTAAGCCCGATCTCGATTGGTGGTCGCGTGGCGGGCGCCATCCAGCGCGGCCCCGCTGCCTAGTCCTGGAGGGGAACGGAGAAGGGTGAATTCTCGAAGGCGAGCTCGCCGCGGCCGATGGCATTGATCGCCTCGACCATCCGCCCGTTGCGGCCGAGCAGCTCGTCGCCAAAGGCAACGATAAGGGGGTTGGGATAGGCCCATGGCGACGCCTCGCGGAGCCTTAGCGCGACCTCGCGCTCGCTCCGGTCCGGACGGGCCGTGCAGAGCGCGACGAAGGCCGCCGCCGTCGAGCGGCTGATTCCGGCGTAGCAATGGACGACCATCGCCCGTTCGCCATCCCAGCGTTCGACGAAGGTGATCAGCTCCCGCACGTGGTCCTCGGTGGCCGCCACCAGTCCCTCGGTCGGCTCGACGATGTCATTGATGCCGAGGAAAAGATGGTTCTCCCGAGCGATGGTCGACGGCCGGACCACCGGTGTGTCGTCGTTGATGACGCTGACAAGGTGGCTGGCGCCGGAAGCGGCGACGGTCGCGGGAACCTGCGAAAGGGGACACACGTGTACCTGAGGCATCACTCTTTCCGTTAGAACTCTCCTAAACTCGTATCTTAGGGCGATCACGCCGGCCGGTCACCTGCTTCCGCGAGCAGCGCGGAGAAATGCCTGAGGAAGCGCTTCTCGGCCTCGGCGGCGGGCCACGGCTTCAGGTCGAGTTCCGACCGGTCGATGCCGCGCGGATGGCCGAAGAACTTCACCGCCTCGGCTTCCTCGAAGCCGGCCAGCGCCGTCGCTTCGAAATAGGCGGCGGAGCGGTCGCCCGACTTGATCCGGGCCTTGAGGCGGGCCGCAACCGGGTATTTCAGCCCGAAGCGGCGATGGATGGCCGCCAGCAGCCGCGCCTCGATCTCCCGATATTCGTCGCCGAGCAGGATCTTGAAGGGGGAGATCAGGTCGCCGATCACATATTCCGGCGCGTCGTGCAGCATGACCGCAAGCCGGTCGCGCGCGCCGAGATCGGGATTGGTGATCCGCAGGATCCGGTCGACCAGCATGGTGTGCTGGGCGACCGAGAAGGCATGGGCGCCGACGGTCTGGCCGTTCCAGCGGGCGACCCGCGCGAGGCCATGGGCGATGTCCTCGATCTCGATGTCGAGCGGCGACGGGTCGACGAGGTCGAGCCTGCGGCCGGAGAGCATCCGTTGCCAGGCGCGGGGTGGGGCTTTCGGTCGGTCGGGCATCGGCGACGTGATCTTGATCGGGGCTGCGTCCCCAGTGTCGCCGATTCGCGGCGCCTTGCGCTATCCGGGATCGTCCGCCGCCGGCCAGTCGAAATTCGCCCATTCCGGTATCGACAAGGTGATCGGGGCACCCGCCGCCAGGATCGGCACGCCGGCGTCCATCGCCTCGCGTGCGCGATCGAGCCGGACCAGTGCCAGCGCGGTACCCCCCGAGGACGACCCGAGGCTACCGATCGGCCTGGCGCTGGCGGTGACCTCGCTGCCCGTCGGCGGGGGATTGTCGATGCGGCCGATGACGACGCGGCGGCGCGCGGTGCCCCGGTGCTTCATCCGCGACACCACCTCCTGGCCGACGAAACAGCCCTTGGCGAAATCGATGCCGGCGAGGTCGTCCATATCGGCGTCATGGGGAAAGGCGTCGCCGAAGGCGAAGTCGATGCCGCCCTCCGGCACGCCGAGCGCGATGCGATGGGCGTCATAGGCGGCCTCGGTCGATTCCTCGAAATCCGGCGCCATATCCGCTCCCGGCGGCACGATGGCGCGGTAGCCGAGCGCCGGCAATCGCGGGTCCGGCGCGACGACGCCGTCGAGTTGCGGCGCTCCGTCGCTTCCCCAGGCCGCGACGACGATCCGGTCGTCGGAGAGGTCGGCCAGGTCGACCCTGGCGCGCAGCCTGAACATCTCCAGGCGCTTGAGGAGGGCGCCGACCTCGCCTCGCGCGATGTCGAGGAGATAACGGCCGTCGTCGTGGAAGATGACGAAGTCGAAGAGCAGCTTGCCCTGCGGCGAGAGCAGGCCGGCGAAGACGGCCCGGCCGGGGTCCGCGTCGTCGACATTCGACGTGAACAGGTTGTCGAGGAATTGCCGCGCCTCCGGACCGGAGACGGCGACGACACCGCGCCGCGGCAATTCTGCGATACGGGCTTCTGTCATGGGCTTGTCCCGGGGCTTGCCAGAGGTCGGCTGGTTACGTAAGCGGAGAGACCCGCCGAGACAAGGATCGACATGAGCTCAGAGACATTCGACGTCGTTTTCGCAGGCGCCACCGTGGTCAACCAGGACGGATCGGGCATCCGCGACATCGGCATCCGCGACGGCCTGATCGCGGCGATCGGGACGATCGGCGCCGACGCCTCCGGCGAGCGGATCGATTGCACCGGCCTTCACATCCTGCCCGGCGTCATCGACACCCAGGTCCATTTCCGCGAACCCGGCGCCGAGCACAAGGAAGACCTGGAATCCGGTTCGCGGGCGGCCGTGATGGGTGGCGTCACCGCGGTTTTCGAAATGCCGAACACCAGTCCGCTGACCACATCGGCCGAGGCGCTTGCCGACAAGGTGCGGCGGGGCACCGACCGGATGCATTGCGACTTCGCCTTCTTCGTCGGCGGGACGCACGGCAATATCGACGATATCCGGATGCTGGAAAGGCTCCCGGGTGCCGCCGGGATCAAGATCTTCATGGGCTCCTCGACCGGCGATCTGCTAATCGCCGACGACGAGGGACTGGCGGCGATCCTCGGCAGGACGCGGCGGCGGGTCTCGATCCACGCCGAAGACGAGCCGCGGCTGATCGACCGCAAGGGCGAGCGCGCCGACAACGATCCGTCGAGCCATCCGGTCTGGCGCGACGAGACCGCGGCCCTCCGCGCGACGCAGCGTCTGCTGCGGATCGCGCGGGAAACCGGGGCGCGTGTCCACCTCCTCCATGTCTCGACCGCCGAGGAGATGGATTTCATCGGCGCCTACAAGGACAACATCACGGTCGAGGTGACGCCGCAGCACCTGACCTTCGCCGCCGACCGCTACGACGATCTCGGGACGCGGCTGCAGATGAATCCGCCGATCCGCGGCGCCCGTCATCGCGACCGCCTGTGGTGGGGGCTGGGGCAGGGCATCGTCGATGTCCTCGGCTCCGATCATGCGCCGCATACGCTGGAGGAGAAGGCGAAGCCCTATCCGGCCTCTCCCTCCGGCATGCCGGGCGTCCAGACCCTTGTGCCGGTGATGCTCGACCACGTCGCCGCGGGCCGCCTGTCGCTGGAGCGTTTCGTCGACCTCAGCTCGGCCGGCCCGGCGCGGATCTTCGGGATCGCGCGCAAGGGGCGCATCGCCCTTGGCTGTGACGCGGACCTGACCGTCGTCGATCTGAAGCGCCGGGAGACCATCGGCGACGACTGGGTCGCTTCCCGTTGCGGCTGGACGCCGTTCGCCGGGATGACGGTGACCGGATGGCCGGTCGGGACCGTGCTGCGCGGCCGTCGCGTCATGTGGGAGGGCGAGCTCGTCACCCCCGCCACCGGCAGGGCGATCCGGTTCCTGGAGGCGCTGCCGCCGGTGTCGGAGGCCTAGGGACCTCTATTCGCCGACGAGGAAGAAGCTCCACGTCCCGTTCGGCGCCAGGCCGACCCGGTAGGAGAGGTATGTGCCGAACATCTTCATGTCCTCATAGTCGCCCGGATAGACGATCTTCAGGAGCTCGACGATTTGCGGCCCGGTGAGGAGCTCCACCGGGTAATGGGCGAAATAGGGCCAGACATACATCTCGTCCGGTGTGCCCTCGCCGTAATGGACATAGCCCGACTCGAGCATTTCGCTGAGCACGGCGAGAATCTCGCGTCCCTCGGTGTCGCTGGACAGCGAGCGCAGATATTCGACGGAATCCTCGCCGATGTCGTTGTAGCTGAAGACCGGCGGCTCGCCATTGGCCTCGATGATCGGGCGAAGCTGCTCGATATCGCCGCTGGCAGCGGCCTCGAGGATCTGCTCGCGCAGGCGGCGGACCGGCGTCGGCAGCATGCGGGGATCATACTCGACCTTGGGCGCGACCCGTTCGCCGGCGGAGGGGCGGGCTGCCGCGCCGACACCGGGAGGCAGGTGGCTGTCCGGAGGCACCTCCGGCATGACCCGGTCACCAGCAATCTGGGGAGGGAGTTCCTGTCCGATCACCTCGGGATCGCTCACCGGCGCGGCGGCTGCCGGACCTGCGAGCAAGGCGAAGAGACCGCTTGCGATCAGAAGACGCACCAGATTCACCGCCATGGCTGCCCTCCCGCCATTGACGCGCAGCCAGCAAGATCGCCCCGTCCCAGTCTAGCCTAACGACCTTCCGGGGCAACGGACAAATGGCAGCGCCCGCGCGGCGTTACTGGACGACGCGGCTCAACGAGAATTCGAAGGCGCGAATCCGGTCCGGCAGGGTGTGGGCGAGCCCGGCCACGGCCTCCTCGCCATAGGTCTCGACGAGATCGGCGAACGCCCGGAACATCGCGGCATGCGCGAGGATTTCCACGTCGACACCCGCCGAGGCCGCTTCCTCCCAGGCTTCGGTCAGATAGGACAGCGCCAGTCTCTTTTTCTCGGCAATACAATTGTCGTCCAAGGTCGAATCCACATGCTGCGCCGTTGTCGTCGCCATAAAATTCACCCGTCCCCGTCTCGGCCAAACTATTCGATTCAAAAGCTAACATGTAAAATTGCGCGCAACAGCCACATCATGAAAAAAGGGTTAACGGCGACTTAAGGATTTCGAAAGTCGGGTTAACGGTCCGTTTACTCTTGCCGGCCGTAGCGAACCACGACATCGCGGGCGATCCGGGCGCCTTCATCCATATACCGGTCGATCGCCAGCGTCGCGGCGGGGGTGCAACTTCGGTAAACGGCCTTGAAGCTCTCATACCCGCGGTTGAAGCTGTCGACGAAGCGCGCGCGCCGCGCGGGGCTGGCCTGGTCGGAATCGAGCAGCGCCTGCATCTGGTCGCGCCACAAACCGCCCTCGTCGCTGTTGCAGAGGTGGCGCATGTAGTGGATCGCGCCGAGAATTTCGGAGAGGCGGAGCAGGGATTCGTCGTAGGGCGTCGTCACCGCCGGTTCGGGGGCCGCCGGCTCTTCCGTCTCCTCGGCATTGGCGGCCGCCGCCAGCCCGGATGCGATCAACAGGGTGATCCCGATCGCCGTTGCCTTCCAAGGTATCTGCACGCGTGAACCGTCCTGTTTCTTGCCTGCGACCGGACTACCGCATCCCGAGCCGGGCGAGAATACGGCCGGTGTCCTTCGTCATCGGCAGCGTAGCGAGCGCCTCGGCCCCGAACCACCGGGCGTCGCCCGCGTCGTCGCCGGCCGCGAGCGTTCCGCCGACCGGCCGGCCGTCGAACACCATCAGGACATAGTGACGGCCAACGGTGGCCGATTCGGGGCTGGGCAGGATTTCGGCATGATCGATCGGCGCCCCGATCTCGACGACGATGCCGGTTTCCTCCAGCACCTCGCGGGCGGCCGCGGCCGCGAGCGACTCGCCGAATTCGACCGCGCCGCCGGGAAAGGCCCAGATTCCCTCATAGGGCGGCTTGGCGCGCTGGACGAGAAGCACCATGCCGTCGTGGCGAATGACGGTGCTGACGCCGAGCAGCGGGCGGGGTGGGGAAGACGACACCATGCCGGCGATGGTATCCGCGGCGCCGGACGACCGGAAGCCCATCGATCGGCCGGCCTGGGTTAGGATCGGCCGGACCAGGGAACCAAAGGCAGGCCATGTGCGGACGCTATATCCTGACCGCGACGCCGGAAGAGCTCGCGGCGTTGTTCGGCTATATCGACGGGGAGTGGTTTCCGCCGCGCTACAACATCGCGCCGACCCAGCCGATCGCCATCGTCCGCGCGGTCGACGGCCGGCGCCGCTTCGCGCTCGTCCGCTGGGGGCTGGTGCCGTCCTGGGTCGAGGATCCGCGGAAATTCTCCCTGCTGATCAATGGCCGGGCCGAGGGGCTCGTCACCAGGCCGTCCTTCAGGGCCGCCTACCGGTACCGGCGTTGCCTTGTGCCGGCCTCCGGCTTCTACGAATGGCAGCGCTCGGCAGGCGGCAAGCAGCCCTATCTGATCAGGCCGCGGGACGGCCGACCGGTCGCCTTCGCCGGATTGTGGGAGAGCTGGATGGGGCCGGGCGGCAGCGAGATCGACAGCGCCTGCATCATCACCACCGCGGCCAACCGGCTGATGGCTCCGATCCACGACCGGATGCCGGTGATCCTCGATCCGGAGGACCATGGCCGTTGGCTCGACGTCCGCGGCCATCCGGCCGACGCCGTCGGCGACCTGCTGCGGCCGGCCCGCGACGACCTGCTCGAGGCGGTCGCGGTCAGCCGTCGCGTCAACAAGGCGGAGAATGACGATCCCGCCCTGCTGGAACCGGCCGAACCGACCCTGTTCTAGTCGGTTCCACCGGTCGGGTGTTTGCCGCCCTTTCAGGCCGGCTTGACGACCGTTTCCTCGCGGGGGCGGCCGAGTGCGGCGACAACCTCCGGAATGGCGACGCTGTGATACTGGCGTTCGAGCGCCTCTTCGCGCTCGCGATCGGCCCGCGAACGGAAGGGTTGGCGGTCGATCGGACTCTTCGATGCAATCACGGTTCTTCTCTTGGTCCTGGCACCTTTGGCGAGGCGAATGCCGCCTGCGCTTCCGGTCTCATTTCGCCAGTTTGCGGCGGAATCATGAAGACATGGTCAATAAGTGATGGGGATCACGGAATGTCCGCTTTTCGCCGCGCGGCTGTGTCCGGCCGGCCATTGTTCCACCCGCTGCTTGCGCCGGCCGCGCCAAGCCGGTAGCTGACACCCTTGTCTTTCTCTGGGAATCGACTGGCGGATGTCAGCCCGACTGCGCGAACGCCGCTCCTTGCTGGCAGTATGGAGTTCCAGGCTCTCCCTGCTGTCGATGCCGATCCTGGTGATCGTCGCGATCGGCCATCGCAGCGGCCTGATGGGGGCAACCCAGGCCTATGCGGTGATGGCGCTGGGCTTCGCACTCGCCGGTTTCGGCGTGCTCGCGGCCCTTGGGGCGCTGGAAGGCATCTGGCGTGACGGCCGCAAGGGGCTCGGCGCCGCGCTGCGCGGCCTGCTGATCGGCCTCGCGGTCCTCGTCGTGCCGCTGGCGGGCGCCTGGAAGCTCGTCACCTATCCGCAGCTGATCGACATCTCGACCGATGTCGAGGATCCGCCGGCTTTCGTCCTGGCGCCCGCCGATCGCCCGGCCGACGCGCGCCCGGTCAGCGCTCCCACCGACGAGGAGATCGAGCTCCAGCGCGAGGCCTATCCGGACATCGTCTCCCGCCACTATCCGGTCGGTACGGCGCGGGTTTTCGAGGATACCAAGACGATCGTCGAGGGCCGCAACTGGCGTGTCCTCGGCATGCAGCCGCCGACCGAGGAGGAGGAGGCGGGATGGATCGAGGCGGTCGCTGCGACGCCGATCTTCGGCTTCCGCCAGGACGTCGCGATCCGCATCCTGCCGGACGGGGAGGGCGCCCTGGTCGACATGCGCTCGGCCGCGCGCAACGGTTCCCACGACCTCGGCGCCAATGCCGAGCGCATCCGGGCCTTCTTCCGCGACCTCGACGCCTCCCTCCAGGGGATCAGCGAGGAATAGCCGGCGGGTCCGGCGTGAAATCCGCCGCCGCGCGGGACCCGTCCGCCATGATTCCCGGCAGGTTTCTTGCCCGACGGAATTGGCGTTGGCCCATGGCGTGTGGAGCGCGGTATCGTAGAGAAATCATGACCCGCCGGGATCCGGGGCGAATGCCCGGGCCGGGGCCCTGACGACGCAGGCCGGAAGCGGTTCCGGCGGACCGAGACGATGGACTGGGAGGACGACAGGTGAAGATCACGGGATTTGAAACGGTTCGGGCGGAGGAACTGGAGAACCTCCTCTGGCTCCAGGTCGAGACCGACGAGGGCATCGTCGGACTGGGCGAGACCTACATGATGCCGAGGACGGTGGAGGCTTATATCCACGAGGTGGTCGCGCCGAAGCTGCTCGGCCGCGACCCGCTGCAGATCGACCGGATTGCGAAAGACCTCAACGGCTATCTCGGCTTCCGTTCCTCCGGCGCGGAAGTCCGCGGCAACTCGGCGCTCGATATCGCGCTCTGGGACATCTTCGGCAAGGTCACCGGCCAGTCGATCACCCAGCTCCTCGGCGGTGCCTCGCGCGAAAAGGTGCGGACCTATAATACCTGCGGCGGGCCGAATTACATGCGCACCGCCAAGGGCGTGAACCCCGGCAACTGGGGCCTCGCCGAGACCGAGCGCTACGACGACCTCAACGGCTTCATGACCCGCGCCGGGGAGCTCGCCGAGGATCTTCTCTCCGAGGGCATCACGGCGATGAAGATCTGGCCGTTCGATCCGGCCGCGCAGAAGACCGACGGCCAGTATATCTCCAGCGAGGACCTGAAGGCCGCGCTCGAACCCTTCGAGAAGATCCGCAAGGCGGTCGGCGACAGGATGGACATCATGGTCGAGTTCCACTCGATGTGGCAGCTCGTGCCGGCGATGACCATCGCCAGGGCCCTCGCCCCCTACGACACCTTCTGGCACGAGGACCCGATCAAGATGGACAGCCTGGCGAGCCTCCGCCGCTATGCCGCCGTGTCCCCGGCGCCGATCTGCGCCTCGGAGACGATCGGCACGCGCTGGGCCTTCCGCGATCTCCTCGAGACCGACGCGGCCGGCGTGATCATGCTCGATCTCTCCTGGTGCGGCGGCCTGTCGGAGGCGCGCAAGATCGCCGGCATGGTCGAGGCCTGGCATCTCAGCATCGCGCCGCATGACTGCACCGGCCCGGTGGTGCTGACCGCCTCGACGCATCTGTCGCTGAACGCGCCGAACGGGCTGATCCAGGAAAGCGTCCGCGCCTATTACAAGACCTGGTACCAGGACCTGGTCACCGCGCTCCCCGAGGTCAAGGACGGCTATATCACGGCGCCGCCCGGCCCCGGCCTCGGGCTCGAACTCGTCCCCGATCTCGACAAGCGCTTCACCGTCACCCGGCAGGTGTCGAAAGCCCGGTGACCGCGGCGCCCGCCGCACGAGACGAGAAGGAGGAGACGTGGCAACGAGGGATTTCGCCGACGGCGGCTACCGCTTCATCGAGGGTGTCTCGCAATATTCGGCCGGCGTCGCGGCGCTCGACGGCTACGAGATCGCCCGGCTGAGGTTCGAGACGCCGGTGCCGCTTGCCGAGGGCTTCGCCCGGATCGAGGCCCGTCTCGCCGGGGCGGGCCGCCCGCTGACCGCCTTCTGCGCCTGCGAATTGCGCTCGCCCGAACCCTTCACCGAGGACGGCTTCCGTGTCTTCAACACCCGTTATGTCGAGACGCTGGAGCGCTGGGGCATCGTCCGGGACGGTGTCAATCCGGTGGCGCGCAGCAACGTCTGCCCGGAGGTCGGCGCCGCCGGCGAGCCGGTCTTCCACGCCTTCTCCTATACGCGGCCGACGCCGGAGCTCACGCGCTCCTTCGTCGTCGCGGGAAGCGGCGAGGTGCCGGAAGGACAGGCGAATTATCGCGACCATATCGTCCGGCGCGGCGACCTCGGCGTCGAGGGGCTCGGCGAGAAGGTGCGCTTCGTGCTGGCGACCATGGCGGCGCGGATGGCCGAGCTCGGCTTCGGCTGGGCCGACACGACGGCGACCCAGGTCTACACCGTCCACGACGTCCACCCCTTTGCCGCTGAGATTGCCGGCCGCGCCGGCGGGGCAGGGATGACCTGGCACTATGCCCGGCCGCCGGTCGTCGACATCGACTATGAGATGGATTGCCGCCGCATCCCGTTGGAGGGCGTCATCTGAAGAGCTGAACCGCTGGGCGTCGGAAGAGGGCTCTCGGGCAGCCCCTGAAATGATTGGTCGGAGTGGCAGGATTTGAACCTGCGACCCCCTCGTCCCGAACGA
>NZ_JAGRLA010000038.1 GCF_020442045.1 Bauldia sp.
CGCGCGTAGTAGGTGGTCTGTGACGGGAAGGCGAAGCCGGTGCCGGCCTCGGCGATGACGTCCTCCATCCGCAGGAGAATGTCCTCCCGGATGGCGAGGAAGGTGTCCTGGTCCTGGCAGCGGAGGTAGGCGAAGACCTCGATGTCCTTCGACCATTCGCCATAGCCGACGAAGCGGACGCGCGCCGGTTCGGGCTCGACCATCGGATGGGCGATCAGAAGCTCGCGGAGCTTGCCCAGCACGTAGCGCATCTGCTCGGGCGTCGTCTCGTAGCGAAGCTGCAGGACGGTTCGAAGCAGGCGGCTGTAGCGCGCGGTGTAGTTGTCGAGATGGAGCTGCGAGAATTCGCTGTTCGGCACCGTGACGATGCTGTGTTCCAGCGTGCGGATGCGGGTCGAGCGGAGGCCGATCTCCTCGACGGTGCCGAGCGCCGTGCCGTAGCGGCAGAAATCGCCGACGCGGACCGGCCGGTCGGCGAAGAGGGTGAGGCCGCCGATGACATTTTCCAGCGTCGGGCGGACGGCAAGCGCGATCGCCAGACCGCCGACGCCGAGGCCGGCGACCAGCGGTGCGATCGGGATGCCAACGGCGTCCGCCGCGGCGACCGCGAGGAGCAGCATGAAGACGACCGCGATCAGCCGGAACAGGATGCGCATCAGCGCGGTGTCGAAGCGGCGCCGGCCATCGCCCCGGCCGCCGATCATGCCGATCGCGTCGGCGAGCCTGCCGGCCAGCACCAGCACCAGCCACGAGCCGCTGACGACCTGGACGACGAGCGCGGTGAAGGCGACGACATAAAGCGGCAGCTCGAGCAGGCCGATCGCGTTCTGCGCGACGAGGAAATCGACCGCGGCGAGAATGAAGATCAGGAACAGCGCGGCGGGCAGGCCGAAGCGCAGCCACGGGCTGCGATGCCACCACAGCCGGTCCCAGAGGATGCCGAGCCGGATCAGGCTGAGGAGCAGGATGGTGGAAACCGCGACGAGCAGGACGACGGCGATCCATTGCCAGATGCCCTGGCCGGCGACGATGGCCGTCGCCCAGGCGGGGAGCGACTCGGGGAACTTCTGCCGGACCCACTGGCCGGGGCTCGCCCGCACCTCGTCATAGATGCCGACGATGGCGCCGGGCTTGTAGGGGATCTCGCGGGCGAGGTCGTAATATTCGCGGATGCGGTCGACGGTCTCGCGCGAGAAGAGGAACTGGCCTGCGTCCGGGCCTTCCGCGACCTTGACGATCTCGATCCGGGTATTCGGGACGACCCAGCGGGTCAGCTCCTCGTCCGCCGCGACCTCCGCGTCGCCGGGAATGTCCTCGAATTGCGGCAGCTCGACGCGATCGAGCACCTCCCGCAAAAGCGACATGTCGATCAGCAGGGCGGATTCGCGTCCGAGGGCGGTGATGTCGCGGGTGTCGAGCGTGTCGGCGGCGCGCATCATCGGCCGGAGGATCTCCGAGCGCGGCCTGTCCGCCCGCCAGGCGTCGACGCCCTCGCTGAAATCGCGGAGGAAGCTGCGCAGCGTGTCGCGCGGGCTCGTGGTGTCGGCCGCGCGAAGCGGATAGGGCTCCTCGAAGCCGCCAAGCAGCTCGGACTGGGCGAGCGCCGGCCCGGCCAGGAGCGCGACCGCCAGCGCCAGAAGGGCGGAAATGAACGAGAAGCGATTCCGGTGCGATGCCACGCCGCCAGCCTATCTCAGGCCGGCTTCGGCGAAAAACCGGGCGGCGCCTTCATGCAAGGGCGCGCTGAGCCCGTCCCGCGCCATCTGTTCGACGGTGAGGGACGAGAAAAGAGGCGAGGCTTCGCGCAGCCGGTCCATCCCCTCGAAATACGCCTTGGTCAGCGCATAGACCACGTCGGCATCCGCGTCGGCGGTGGTCACCAGCGTCGCGACGAGGCCGAGGCCCGGGATGTCCTGCGGGTTGCCGCGATACATGCCGCCCGGGATCGCCGACCTGGCGTAGAGGGCGTCGCCGGCGATCAGGGCGTCGACCGCCGGCCCGGCGACGGGGATGAGGACGACGTCACAGGTTTCGGCGGCTTCCTTGACGAGCGGGCTGGGGTGGCCGACGGTCACCGAGAAGGCGTCGACCTCGTTGTCGCAAAGCGACTGGGCGATGTCGGGCGCCGTGAGGTCGTCCTCGGCGATTTCGATGATGTCGTCGGGGCCCCAGCCCTCCGCCTCGAAGAGCGCCTGCATGAGGAGATAGCCGCCCGATCCGGGGCTCGATGGATAGACGCGCTTGCCCTTGAGATCGGCGAAGCTGCGGATGTCCTTGTCGCGGCGGGTGACGATCGTAACCTGCTCGACGAACAGCGACATCACCGAGCGGAGCGCGTCGTAGGGGCCGGCCTCGACGAAGGGTCCGGTGCCGAGCATCGCCTCGCGGCCGGTATCGGACTGGGCCATGGCGAAGGTCGTCTCGCCGGCACGCAGGGACTGGATATTGGCGACGGACCCGTTGCCGAAGGCGACCGTGCAGGTGATGCCGTGCTCGGCGGTGTGCTCGTTGACCAGCTTGCAGATCGCGCCGGCGGCCGGATGGTAGAGGCCGCCGGTGGTGCCGCTGGCGATGGAAACCTCTTCCGCCGCGGCTGGCGACATGGCGGCGGCCAGCGCGAGCCCGGCCGATACAGCGGCGCCAATGACGGCCCGACGCAAACCGGTGATGGATACCAGGCGCACGTTTCACTCCCTCCGCCGGCATGCCCGCCCGGCCATCGTCATCATAGCGTGAAGTGCCGCCGGGAGGCGATCCACCATGACGGGTGGTGGCGCGCCGGCGGTTACCCCTTGGCAGCGGCGGCCGGCCGTTCCATGCTCGGCCGGGGCCGATACACGGCGAAAAGCGCCGACAGACGGCGGCCGCTTCTTCCGGGGGACGTCCATCATGCCGAGTGACATCGAGATCGCCCGCCAGGCGAAACCGAGGCCGATCGTCGAGATTGCCGCGCTGCTCGGCATCCGGCGCGAGGCGGTCTCCACCTACGGGGCCTACAAGGCGAAGGTCGCGCTGCCGTGGCTGACCGGCCTCGACAAGCCGGCCGGCAAGCTGGTGCTGGTCACCGCGATCTCGCCGACGCCGGCCGGCGAGGGCAAGACGACGACGACGGTCGGGCTCGGCGACGCGCTGAACCGGATCGGCAAGCGGACGGTGATCTGCCTCCGCGAGCCGTCGCTCGGCCCGTGCTTCGGGATGAAGGGCGGGGCGGCCGGCGGCGGCTATGCCCAGGTCATTCCGATGGAGGAGATCAACCTCCATTTCACCGGCGACTTCGCGGCGATCGCGGCCGCCAACAACCTGCTGGCGGCGATGGTCGACAACCACATCTACTGGGGGAACGCGCTCGGCATCGACGAGCGCCGCATCACCTGGCGGCGGGTGGTCGACATGAATGACCGGGCGCTGCGGGGCATCGTCTCGTCGCTCGGCGGCGTCGCCAACGGCTTCCCGCGCGAGGACGGCTTCGACATCGTGGTGGCGTCGGAGGTGATGGCGATCTTCTGCCTTGCCTCCAGCCTCGACGACCTCGTGGCGCGGCTCGGCCGGATCGTGGTGGCGGAGACCCGCGACGGCAAGCCGGTGACGGCGAGGGACCTCTCGGCCGACGGCGCGATGGCGGTGCTGCTCAAGGACGCGCTGTCGCCGAATCTCGTCCAGACGCTGGAAGGCAATCCGGCCTTCGTCCATGGCGGCCCCTTCGCCAACATCGCCCATGGCTGCAACTCGGTGGTGGCGACCCAGGCCGGCCTGAAGCTCGGTGAATACGTGGTCACCGAGGCCGGCTTCGGCGCCGATCTCGGAGCGGAGAAATTCTTCGACATCAAGTGCCGCAAGGCGGGGCTGAAACCCGACGCGGCGGTGGTGGTCGCCACCGTCCGGGCGCTCAAGATGCATGGCGGCGTCGCCCGCGCCGATCTCACGGCCGAGGACGCGGCGGCGGTGGCCCGCGGCGCGGTCAACCTCACCCGGCACCTGCGCAACGTGAAGCGCTACGGCGTGCCGGCGGTCGTCGCGATCAACCGCTTCGCCGGGGACGGCGAGGCTGAGCTCGCCGCGATCGAGACGGCGGCGAAGGCGGAGGGCGTCGCGGCGATCGTCTGCACCCATTTCGCCGACGGGTCGAAGGGAGCGGAGGCGCTCGCCCGCCAGGTGGTCGATCTCGCCGAAAGCGGCGAGGCGGATTTCGCGCCGCTCTATCCGGACGACATGCGGCTCTTCGACAAGATATCGACCATCGCCACCAGCCTCTACGGGGCAAGCGAAGTGATCGCCGACAAGGCGATCCGCGCCCGGCTCGACCGCTACGAGGCGATGGGCCACGGCGACCTGCCGGTCTGCATGGCCAAGACGCAATATTCCTTCTCGGCCGACCCGACGCTGATGGGGGCGCCCTCCAACCACGCGGTGCCGATCCGCGAGGTGCGGCTCTCGGCCGGCGCCGGCTTCGTCGTGGCGATCTGCGGGACGATGATGACCATGCCGGGACTGCCGCGAAAGCCGGCGGCGGAGACCATTCACCTCGACGCGGACGGGAACGTCGCCGGGCTGTTCTAGGGGCACCGGGACGGCCGTCCGGCATCGGCAAAAAAGTCACGGTCGGAAAACTTCCTTCGCGGCGTGGTTGTATGCCGGCAGGGACGTGATATGAGCCCTCCGCCCGCCACGCGGGCGCGGGTGAATCACTCGCTGGACGGGGCTTTGGGACCGGGGCGGCGCAAGCCGACACGTGGGGGACTATGACGGGAATCCTGTTGAGAATTGCCGGTTTCGGCATTGCGACCCTGATCGCAACCGCGGTGCTTGCCGTTCCCTATCTGACGATCCAGTAGCCTTTCGACATTCCGTCATCGACCGGCCGCCGGCGTGACCTCGCGCCGGGCGGCCTGCCCGCGCCGGCAGGCTCGGGGGCGGGTGCCGTCAGGCC
>NZ_JAGRLA010000191.1 GCF_020442045.1 Bauldia sp.
ACCAGCGAACGCGCCGCCGCCCTCCCCGAAGCGCGTAGGGCGGGTTAGCCATAGGCGTAACCCGCCGCCGATCGCATCAACAACGCGGAAATCCTGCGACGATGCAGCCCGGAGGCGGAATACGCTCCGCTATTCCGCCCTACAGCCCTGCGGCCCGACGGCCCTCCCGCATTGCCGTCCTGAAAGCCTCCCCCCTTCGCCATCCTGAGGTGCCGCCAAAGGCGGCCTCGAAGGACGCACCACGCACCCGCCTCGCCACCAGCACACCACCGCCGCCACCCCCGCGAGTCGGTCGTGGCCTCGTCAGCTTGCCCCCCACCCTTGCCCCCTCCCCCGACATCCGGGATAAAGGCCGCCTGCTTCGCCCCCGTGCGCCCGGCCTGATTCGACGGCCGCCGGCGCCGTCACCGGAAGCCAGCGCGGCCCGAGATGCCCCTCTTCGCCATCCCCTTCCCCGCCATCGATCCCGTCCTGATCGAGATCGGACCGTTTTCGCTGCGCTGGTACGCGCTCTCCTACATCGTCGGCATCTTCCTCGGCTGGTGGTATGCCAAGCGCCTGGTCGGCAACCAGAGCATCTGGGGGCCGGCCGGTTCGCCGATGAAGCCGACCGACATCGACGACTTCGTCGTCTGGTGCACCCTCGGCATCATCCTCGGCGGCCGCATCGGCTACGTCCTTTTCTACGACCTGCCGCGCTTCCAGGAGCATCCGATGGAAATCTTCGCCCTCTGGCAGGGCGGCATGTCCTTCCATGGCGGCTTCCTCGGCACGACGCTGGCGATGATCCTCTTCTCCTGGCGGCGCAGGATCCCGACCTGGTCGCTGATCGACGTCATTGCCCCCTCGGTGACCTTCGGACTCTTCCTCGGCCGCCTCGCCAATTTCATCAACGGCGAGCTCTTCGGCCGCTATGCCGACGTTCCCTGGGCGATGGTCTTTCCGGCCGGCGGGCCGGAGCCCCGCCATCCGAGCCAGCTCTATGAAGCCGGGCTCGAAGGCCTCGCCCTCTTCATCTTCCTCCGCATCCTCACCAACCACTACGGCAAGCTCCGGACGCCGGGCTTCGTCTCCGGCGCCTTCGCCTTCGGCTATGGCGTGGCACGCACCTTCGCCGAATTCTTCCGCGAGCCCGACATCCAGATCGGCTATCTCGCGGGCGGCCTGACCATGGGCATGCTGCTGTCGATCCCGATGATCTTCGCCGGCATCGCGGTCATGGTCTGGGCGTCGCGGCGGAAGCCGGCGGCGGGGCCCGCCGCCGATCCCCCGTCGGCATGACGGTCGCGTGACGCCGCTCGCCGAAAAGCTCGCCGCGCGCATCCGGGCGGCCGGTCCGATCACCGTCGCCGACTACATGGCCGCCTGCCTCGGCGACCCCGAGCATGGCTACTACATGCGCCGCGAGCCCTTCGGCCGCGACGGCGACTTCATCACCGCGCCCGAGGTCAGCCAGATGTTCGGCGAGCTGATCGGCATCTGGTCGCTGCTCGCCTGGGAGGCGATGGGCCGGCCCGCGCCCTTCGTCCTCGCCGAGCTCGGGCCTGGCCGCGGCACGCTGATGGGCGACCTGCTCCGCGCCGCCCGGCTGCGGCCGGCCTTCGCCGCCGCGGCCCGTGTCCATCTGGTCGAGACCAGCCCGCGGCTCCGCGACATCCAGGCCGCGACCCTCGCCGCGGCCGGCATCACACCGGTCTGGCATGGTGCGATCGAGGACATTCCGCCGGGCCCGATGATCGCCGTCGCCAACGAATTCTTCGATGCACTGCCGATCCGCCAGTTCGTCCGCACAGCGGAAGGCTGGGCGGAGCGGATGGTCGCCCTCGACGACGCCGGGGCGCTGGCCTTCGGCCTGCGGCCCGCGCCACCGCCCCCCGGCCGCAGTACGGCCGACCCGGTCGGGACGATCGCCGAGACGTCGCCCGTCTCGACCGCGATCATGGAGCGTCTCGCCGGCCGTCTCGCGGTAGAGGGCGGGGCCGCCCTCGTCATCGACTATGGCTACGGGGACAAGGGCTCCGCCGATACCCTCCAGGCCGTCCGCCGCCACAACTATGACGATCCGCTGGCCTTCCCCGGCGAGGCCGATCTCACCGCCCATGTCGACTTCGGGACACTCGCGGACGCCGCCCGTCTCGCCGGCGCCCATCCCCGCCCGCTCCTGTCGCAGGGCGCGTTTCTCGGCCGCCTGGGGCTGCCCGAACGTGCCTCGAGCCTCGTCCGCGGCAAGGACGATGCGACGCGCGAGGGGCTGGAACGGGCAGTCGCACGGCTTTCATCCCCGCAAGGCATGGGGGAACTCTTCAAGGTTCTCGCCGTTTCGCAAGGCGGCCTTGCGCTTGCCCCCTTCGACGGGGATGATCCGCAAAAGACGTGAGGAATCGGGTGGATGTTACGGTCGGGGCGGGTTTCCTGGAGTGGCGAGGCGGTCAAGCCGCGGCCTTTGACCCATGGCCTGCTCGATGCGATTTCGGGGATACGCTACGGCTTCTTCACCCGCGAGGGCGGGGTCTCGTCGAGCATTTATCAAAGCCTCAATTGCGGCGTCGGCTCGAAGGACGACAAGGGCTTCGTCTTCAAGAATCGCGCCCGCGCCGCCCGCTCGCTCGGCGTCGGGCACGGCCAATTAGCTACGCCTTATCAAATACATAGCAACATCGCCATGGTGGTCGACGAGGTCTGGGAGATCGGTCAGGGGCCGAAGGCCGACGCCGTCGTCACCAACCGGTCGGGGATCGCCATCGGCGTCGGCACCGCAGATTGCGGGCCGGTGCTCTTCGCCGACCCGGCAGCCCATGTGATCGGCGCCGCCCATGCCGGCTGGAAGGGCGCGCTTGCAGGGATTCTCGACGCGACGGTCGCGACCATGGAAGGCCTCGGCGCCGACCGCGACCGCATCGTCGCCGTCCTCGGGCCGACCATCTCCCAGGCGAATTATGAGGTCGGCGCCGACCTGATCGCCGCCTTCGAGAAGGCCGACCCGGCCAATGCGCGCTTCTTCCGCCCCTCGACCCGAGACGGTCATGCGATGTTCGACCTCCCCGGCTACATCATCGCCCGGCTGCTCTCCCTCGGCGTCCTCGCCGCCGATCTCGGGCTCTGCACCTACGCCGATGAGGACAGGTTCTTCTCCTACCGCCGCGCCACCCACCGCGGCGAAAACGACTACGGACGGCTGCTTTCGGCGATCACCCTCGAGTGACCCCGCGCTGCTGGGTCGCGTCGTTGGCTCTGGCATTTGTCCACCGCGATTCTGGACCACCGTCGAGAATGGAGATAGAGAAATCCGGGGGTGTGCATCGGGGGTGTTTCATGTATCGGCTGCGTTGGAACCGCCGATTCCTAGCGTTTCTGGTTGTCGCAACCGCGCTTCTCGCCGGATGCAACACGACCCAGCTTGACCCCGGCGCCAATCTGCCCTCGGTAAAGCCCCCCGTGACCGGGTCCGCCGCGGTCTTCGCCTTCGCGCCGGTTACCGGTGTGCCGACCCCGATCCTCCAGGCATTGTCCGCGGCCCTCAATCGGGAAGCCGCCGCGCAGCGGCTCCGCGTCGTCCCGAACAGCGACCCTTCCCGCGTCTACGAAGTCCGCGGCTTCATTTCCGCGGTCGCCGACGGCCAGTCGACACGGCTTGTCTATGTCTGGGACGTCGTCGACCGGAACGGAGCGCGGCTGCATCGAATCACCGGGCAGCAGGCGGGCGGACGGCCGACGGGTGATCCATGGACGGGAATCGGCAATCAGACGGTGAACCTGGCCGCGAGACAGACGATCTCCGACCTGCTGAAATGGGTGGATAGTTAGCCGAATCATGCGCGGAAGAGCGGATCGCGTTTGCACAGCCGCAACCGCCTTGTTACATAGCGCCGCCCGCCGGTGCCTTTCGCGAAGCCGGTCATTCCTCGCACGGGCCAGAAGCATATGAAGCTTGTCGCCGGCAATTCCAATCGTGCCCTCGCCGAGGCGATTTCCGCCTACCTCGAAACGCCGCTGGCCAAATGCATGGTCCGCCGCTTCGCCGACCAGGAAATCTTCGTCGAGGTCATGGAAAACGTCCGTGGCGAAGATGTCTTCGTCATCCAGTCGACGAGCTATCCCGCCAACGACCACCTGATGGAGCTGCTCATCATCATCGATGCGCTGCGCCGCTCCTCGGCGAAGCGCATCACGGCGGTGCTTCCCTATTTCGGCTACGCCCGGCAGGACCGCAAACCCGGTCCGCGAACCCCGATATCGGCCAAGCTCGTCGCCAACCTGATCACCCGCGCCGGCGCCGACCGCGTTCTGACGCTCGATCTCCACGCCGGCCAGATCCAGGGCTTCTTCGACATCCCGACCGACAACCTCTTCTCCGTGCCGGTGATGACCCGCGACGTCAAGGAACACCACGACATCAGCCAGATGATGGTTGTCTCTCCGGACGTCGGCGGCGTCGTCCGCGCCCGCGCCCTTGCCAAACGCCTCGACGCGCCCCTGGCGATCGTCGACAAGCGGCGGGAGCGGCCGGGCGAAGCAGAGGTGATGAATGTCATCGGCGATGTCGCCGGCCGCGACTGCATTCTTTTCGACGACATCATCGATTCCGGCGGGACGTTGTGCAACGCGGCCGACGTGCTGATGGAGATGGGAGCGAAGTCGGTCCTCGCCTATTGCACACACGGCGTGCTGTCCGGTGGCGCGGTGGCCCGGATCATGGCCTCGAAGCTCAAGGAACTGGTGATCACCGACTCGATCCAGGCCACCGCGGCCATCGAGGCGGCTTCGCGCATCCGGGTCTGCAGCATCGCCAACCTGATCGGCGAGGCGATCGCCCGCACGGCCAGCGAAAAATCGGTGTCGAGCCTCTTCGACTAATCCCGGAGCAACGGCCGGGGCGGGCGATTCGCCCCAAACTCCGGCCGGCCACACGCTGACCGCGCCGTTGCGTTTTTCCGCCGGGTCTCCTATACCGCTGCCGGCCGCGCCGACACCCCTGGAGGCACCGCGGCTGAAAAGGCCCGCCAAATGGCGGGTTTCCCAACATGAAGGAGTTGTCTGATGGGCGCTAACTACCAGCTCACGGCGACCGTACGCGAAAAAGTGGGCAAGGGGGCCGCTCGCGCCGTACGTCGTCAAGGCTTGATACCGGCCGTCATCTACGGCGGCAAGGAACCCCCGATCGCGATTTCCCTTTCGGGCCGCGATGTCTACTTCAAGATCCACGGCGGCGGCTTCATGACGACAGTCGCCGAGATCGAGGTCGACGGCAAGACGATCCGGACGCTGCCGAAGGACTACCAGCTCGACCCGGTCACCGACCAGCCTATCCACGTCGATTTTGCCCGCCTCACCGCAGGCTCGACCGTCACCGTCGAGATTCCGGTGCATTTCGAGAACGACAGCGCTTCGCCTGGCATCCGCCGCGGCGGCGTGCTCAACGTCGTGCGTCACCGGGTCGAACTCGAGTGCCCCGCCGAGGAGATTCCGAGCCACATCACCGCCGATCTCACCGGCCTCGACATCAACGACTCGCTGCATATCTCTTCGATTGACCTGCCCGCAGGCGTGAAGGTGACGATCGACCGCGACTTCACCATCGCGACGATTGCCGCACCGGCCGGCATCAAGGAAGAGATCCGTCAGGCGGCCGAGGCCGCCGCAAGCGGCGAAGCCGAAGAAAGCGAAGCCGAAGAGGCGGAGGGCGAGAGCAAGGAGTAGTCCGGCTCTCATACCCCGGGAGGGGCCGCCATGCTGCTCCTCGTGGGCCTCGGCAATCCTGGTTCCCAGTATTCGGCCAATCGGCACAATGTCGGCTTCATGGCAGCCGATGCGATCCATCGCCGTCACGGTTTCACGCCGTGGCGGCGGAAGTTCCAGGCCGAGATCTCCGAGGCGGTGCTGGACGGCGAGAAATGCCTTCTGCTCAAGCCCCAGACATACATGAACGAGTCGGGCCGCTCGGTGAGCGAAGCCATGCGCTTCTACAAGCTGGGGCCCGATGACGTTCTGGTGATCCACGACGAGGTGGATCTCGCGCCGGGCAAGATCCGGATGAAGGCCGGCGGCGGCGCGGCGGGACATAACGGCCTCCGCTCGATCGCCCGTTCGATCAGCAACGACTTCCGCCGGTTGCGGATCGGCGTCGGCCATCCCGGCGTCAAGGAGGCCGTCCCCCACTATGTGCTGCACGACTTCGCCAAGGTCGAGCAGGCCTGGCTAGAGCCGCTGATCGACGCGATCGCGGACAATGCGCCGCTCCTAGCCGAGGGCAAGGACCAGACATTCGCCAACCGGATCCACGAGCAGCTTGGCGACGGCAAGCCGGCGAAAAAGCCGACCGGGCCGGAAGCGGCAGCGGTCTCGGCGCCAAAGACGGGGGCCGCCACGACTTCCCCGAACGACACGCCCGACCAAGGGCCGCTCGCCCGCGGCCTCAAGAAACTCTTCGGCCGCTCGGAATAAAGGAACGCCAGGCAGCCGGGGGGCTTGACGGAACAGCCGCAGTGCGGTGAGAAGCAACCGCGGCCGGCCGCCGCATTCCTTCAATCAATCAACAAGGTGACTGGATGGGCTTCAGATGCGGCATCGTCGGTTTGCCGAATGTCGGCAAATCGACGCTTTTCAATGCCCTGACGCGAACCGCGGCGGCGCAGGCGGCGAACTATCCCTTCTGCACCATCGAGCCGAATACCGGTGAGGTCGCGGTGCCCGACCCCCGGCTCGACACGATCGCCGAGATCGGCAAGTCCGCCCAGATCGTACCGACCCGGATCAGCTTCGTCGACATCGCCGGGCTGGTGCGCGGCGCCTCCAAGGGCGAGGGCCTCGGCAACCAGTTTCTCGCCAACATCCGCGAGGTCGACGCCATCGTCCATGTGCTCAGGTGCTTCGACGATGGCGACGTCACCCATGTCGAGGGCAAGATCGACCCGGTTGCCGATGCCGATACGGTCAATACCGAGCTGATGCTCTCGGACCTCGCCAGCCTCGAACGACGGGTGACGCCGCTCCGCAAGCGCGCTGCCACCGGCGACAAGAACGCCAGGGCCGAGGTCGCGCTGATGGATGCCGCGCTCGACAAGCTGAACACGGGCAAGCCGGCCCGCCTCGCGGAGATTCCCCAAGGCGAGGAAGACGCCTTCCGGGCATTGAACCTCCTGACCGCCAAGCCGGTTCTCTACGTCGCCAATGTCGATGAAGCCTCGGCTGCCAGCGGCAACGAGCATTCCCGTCGGGTCGAGGCCATGGCCGCGGAGGAAGGGGCCGGTTGCGTGGTGATCTCGGCCGGGATCGAGGCGGAAATCGCCCAGTTGCCCGACGACGAACAGCGGGACTTCCTTGATTCACTGGGGCTGGAGGAGCCCGGGCTCGATCGTCTCATCCGCGCCGGCTATGCGCTCCTCGGCCTGATCACCTTCTTCACGGTCGGGCCGAAGGAGGCGCGCGCCTGGACCGTGGAGGAAGGAGCACGCGCGCCACAGGCGGCCGGCACCATCCATACCGATTTCGAGCACGGCTTCATTCGCGCCCAGACCATCGCCTATGACGACTTCGTCAGCCTCGGCGGTGAACAGGCGGCCAAGGAAGCCGGAAAGGCCCGTGACGAGGGCAAGGATTATGTCGTCGTCGACGGCGACGTGATGCTGTTCAAATTCAACGTATAGGCGGCTCGCGGAGCCTGCGCGGCGGGACGATCCGCCGGGTCCGCGACCGGCACCACGGCCGAGGGCAGACCGGCCTTCGTCAGCGTCGGGGCGATGCTACGGGGCTGGGCACGTCGGCCGCCGCGGGCACGGTGGACGCCGTGGCGCCTGCTTCGCCCGCCAGCGGTATCATCCAGTTCAAGACCCGTCGCCAGTCGGTCAGCCGGAGCGGCGTGCCATGCCGTCCCTCGACGAAGAGGTCGAAGCGGATCGGATAGGACGGCATGCCCTGCTTCACCTGCTCGAAGAAGAGCTGCTGGGTCATCCAGGGGATCAGCGAGTCGCTGCTTCCATGCCCGATGAATATCGGGATATGGCGGGCCGGGTCGGTGTAGACCGGCAGTTCGAAGAAGCTCTCCTCGTTGCCGGCGTTGAGCAGGAGCATCCCGCCGACAAGGGCCGCCCCTTCGCGGTCCTCCAGCAGGCGGAAGCAGACCTCGCCACCCCTCGACGAACAAGCGAGGATGATCGGCGCCCCCGGCGAGACTTCGGCGACGGCCTGCATCAGGACAAGCACGTCGTCGGCTCCCCTCCTCCCGAAGTTGGTGAAATCCGTCGACAGATACGCGCCGCCATTGCGCACGACGAGGTTCTTCAAGCGATTGAAATTGCCGCCGAAGGACCAGTCGTCCATCGCCTGATGCCGGTTTCCGCGATCGCCATGGAGGAAGATGACGACAAATGCCGCGCCACCCGACACCTTGCCGGCTCCCTCGTAGCGGACCGTCCGCCCGCCCCTCTCCAGGACACGATCCACCTGCGTCTTCGAGGGATCGAGCGATACATATTCCGGCTTCGCCTTCTTCTCGACGACCTCGTCGCGCCCGTAGAGATCCCGCTCCCTGTCGTACTGGATGAAGCGGTAGTCGCCGCCATGGTCCGTCTCGATCACCTGATTGGCGAACAAGTCGTCCTTATAGGGCGCAAGCGTCGGAGCCGCTCCGAATGCGGCGCCGAACGTGCTGGCAACCGCCAATAGTCCGGCACTGATCGGAATGACTCCCGCCACCGTCCGTCGTCCTCGCTTCCAACGACGATTGCGTCCTCCCCGCTCCGCACGAACCATCGTGCATGATTATCGCTGTCGATTCAAAAGCCGACGGATTCGACGCGGCCGGCAGATTGTTCAGCGGAAGGCGTAACGCTCGGCGAATAGCGGCGGCGTGATGCATAGGAAGCCGACAATGGCAAACCACATCATCACCGTGCCGATGCTCCATCCCGCCGCCAGCGCCGCGCCGAGCACGAGAGGCGCCAGCGCCGACATCAGGACCATATACATGGCGACGGCGCTGCGAATGGTCCCAAGGGTCTCGGTTCCGAACACCTCCGCCCATACCGCTGTGAGGGTGGTCTTGGAGAGGCCTCCGCTGAACCCGATCAGCGCCATGGTCAGCGGCAGAGCCCAGGGCGCGGTGACGCTGCCGAGAACCACGACACCGCACAGCATCGGCAGCATCTGGAACAGGAAGAGCTTGCGGGCCGAAATCCGGTCGATGATCTGGCCGGAGAGGATCAGTCCGCAGACATTGGCGATCGCCAGGGCCGGAAAGCTCGTCGCGACGAAGCTGACCGGCCATCCCCGGATACTGGCGATGGTCGTGATGTGGAACATGATCGCGGTGGCATAGAAGGGAAAGATCGCCATCGCCGGCAGCGCCGCCCAGACATAGCGGGAGCTCAGCATCACCCGCAGACCGCTGAGCAGGCTCCGAAAGGCGCCATTGGCTCCCCCTTCCCGCCGGGGCGAGCGCGTGATGCCGTAGAGCAGCCACTGGGTGAAGGGCAGCAACACAAACAGGGCGATGGCCCCGATAAGCGCATAGGTCGGCCGCCAGCCGATCGCCGCGATCCCGGCAACGGCCAGGGGCGGGAACACCACCTCCGACACGGGAATGCCGAGCGCGGTGATGCCGAGCGCGCGGCCGCGCTCCCGGTCGAAGGCGCGCGCCGTCGCGGTCGCCTCGACATGGACCATCAGCCCCTGCCCGGTCAGCCGCAGCAGGCAGAGGCCGACAAAGAGCGTTGCCGGGCCGGTCGCCATGGCGGTGACGATGCAGGCAATGCCGAGACCGACAACGACCGCCGCGCTGAAGTGAACGAGGCGGATGTGGTCGATCCAGTGTCCGACCAGGAGCAGTGTCGCCGCGGAAGCGAGCGTAGCGCCCAGATAGAGCGCGCCGACCGTTGCCGGATCGAGACCGAAATCGGCGTTGAAGGACGTCACGAACAGGCCGATGCAGAATGTCTGACCCGGAGCGGAATAAAATGAGTGCAGGGCACCAAAGGCAAGCGGTCGCACGTGGTGGCGCGCGAAAGCGAACATGTTCACAGGGGGAATCTCGGAAGCGAGAGGGAGTATTGTCAGGCTATAACCCGCATTGGCTGTCTTGAAAACCCGATACGCGCCATATCGCACCGGGCCGGCCAGCCGGAAATCCGGCGTCAGGTCTGTTGATCGGCGGTGGCCGGACAGCTATCGATCAGGGATCGGAGGGGGACAGGTCGGCATGGCAAAGCGGTTCTTCGAGGATTTCGAGATAGGCGAGATCCTGGATCTCGCCCAGCGCCGCGTCGAACGCGCCGACATCATCGCATTCGCGGCGGAGTTCGATCCCCAGCCTTTCCATCTCGACGAGCGGACGACGCCGACTGACCTGACCGCCGGCCTTTCGGCGTCGGGATGGCATACATGCGCGATGTTCATGAGGATGCTCTGTGACGGCTACCTTCTCGAGACGAGCTGCATGGGCTCTCCGGGGATCGAGACGCTGAAGTGGCGGCGGCCGGTACGACCGGGCGATCTGCTCAGCGGGACATCGACCGTCATCGAGCTCCGTGAATCGAAAAGCCGTCCCACCATCGGAATCATCAGGTTTCGTCACGAAGTGACCAACCAGTCGGGTGAGGTGGTCATGTGGATGGAGAACCCGGTGATGTTCGAACGGCGAGCGGCGGCATGATCTACGAGGACATCATCGTCGGCAGCGCCCACGACTTCGGAGCACACACCTTTGCCCGGGACGAGATCAAGCGTTTCGCCACGCTCTACGATCCCCAGTATTTCCATACCGACGAGGACGCCGCCACCGCGAGCATGCTCGGTGGTCTCTGCGCCAGCGGATGGCACACCGCGTCGGTGATGATCGGACTGCTCTCGCGCTACTTCCACCGGGAGATCGAACGGGCGAGGATCGAGGGGCGGCCATCCGCACCGCTCGGCCCGTCACCCGGCTTCGACGACCTGAAATGGATCCGCCCGGTCTTCCCCGACGACACCATCCGCTTTACCGGCAAGATCGTCGGCAAGCGCGAGTCGCGGTCGCGGCCCGAATGGGGGCTCGTCTCGATCGAGACCAGCGGCACCAACCAGAAAGGCGAGGCCGTGTTCAGCTTCACCGGCCACGTCTTCGTGGCACGCGGCATCGCCGCGCGATCGGCCTGAAGCGGTCAGTTGGGGCCCTCGGGCCGGCAAGCGTCCATCGCCGCATCCAGCGCGTCATTTGTAAGGTCCGGATTCGCCTTCTGGAGGCACGGCAGGAGCTTTGCCTTGTTCGCCCGCTGCGTCTCTCCGTCGGGGCGATGATCCGCATCCGGCATCACCGGCAGGAAGCATGTACGGAATTCCTCGTCACTGACGCCGATCTGCCGGCTGACGCAGGCAACGTCGCGGTTCGGGTCATTGTCGGCCAAGGCCGGACTCAACAAGGTGGCCGATACGAGAATTGCCAAGCCTGTCCGCATGCCGTCCCTCCCAAATCGATCAATCTATCAATGGTTCCTGCGGCGGATCGATCTCCGCCTGTGCCTCCCACGCCATGAAATCGGCGTCCGCGCACACCGTCTCCATATAGGCCTCGCAGATCGGATCGACGGCAATGCCGTAGGTCCGGAAGCGCGTGACGATCGGCGCATACATGCCATCGGCAACGGTGTAATGACCGAACAGCCAGGGTCCCCCGTCCTTCCGACCCCACCTGTCGCGTGCCTGTCGCCAGATCTCCGTCACCCGGGCAATCTCGGCGAGCGCCTGATGATCCTCGATGGTCTTTGGCATGCGTTCCAACAAGGCCATCGCGAGGTGGTCCCGCAATGCCTTGAAGCCACTATGCATTTCCGCCGAGATCGATCGGGCGAAAGCGCGTGCGACGGGATCGGCCGGCCACAGACGCGCTTCCGGGAACGTGTCGGCGAGATACTCGCCGATCGCCAGCGAATCCCAGACCTTGATCTCGTCGCCGTCCCGGCGATGAACGAGGAGCGGCACCTTGCCGGTCGGCGAGAACTCCCTCAGGAGCTGCTTCTGTTCAAGCAGACGATACCGGATCAGCGTCTCCTCGAACGGCTGCCCGGACTTGGCCAGAGGCAGCCAGGCGCGCATCGACCAGGAGGAAACGGTGCGGTAGCCGATGTAGAGATGGAGATCCGGCATGCTGGTCAGTGTCCTTCGAAGCTTATGAGGGTGTGGACGACGACGTCCCTGGCGGCAAGGCGCGCGGCGCCGCCGAGCTCGGGAAGATCGATGACGAAGGCGGCCGAGACGATCTCGCCGCCCGATCGGCGGATCAATTCGGTCGCCGCTTCCGCCGTGCCGCCGGTGGCGATCAAATCGTCGACAAGAAGGACGCGGGCTCCGGCATGGATCGCATCGGCATGAATCTCGATGGTATCGATTCCGTATTCGAGGCTGTAATCCTGCCCGATCGTCCGCGACGGCAGCTTGCCCTTCTTGCGGATCGGAACGAAGCCGCGACCGAGCTCATGCGCGACAGCGCCGCCCAGGATGAAGCCGCGCGCCTCTATGCCGGCGACGTAGTCGATACCGGCGGTAAGGAAGGGCCATACGAGCCCGTCGACGGCCGCCCGCAAGCCGACCGGGTCGGCGAGCAGCGTGGTGATGTCGCGGAACTGGATTCCGGCCTTGGGATAATCGGAGATCGTCCTGATGAGCGACTTCAGGTCGACGGTTTCGGCAGCCATCAGGTCCTTCACCTGTTCGCCGGATCAGAGGCCGGCACCGGCTTCGTGGGCTTGTTCTGTAGCAAAGACCGGCACCGGAAACCATCCGGCCGCGGCATCGCGTTGACGGCTCACTCGGGTTCGTTGACCCGTTCGGACAAGAGCACCGCGATGAATCGCGTCGCGGGAAACGCACCGAAGATGATGGCGAGCATCGAGGTCATCGGGATCGCCAGGATCGCCCCGGGAAGGCCCCAGAGCGCCGACCAGACCGCCAAAGCGACGAGAACGACGAAAGGACTGAGATTGAGCTGCTTCGACAGCATCCTCGGTTCAAGGAAATTTCCGACATAGACCTGTGGCACGATCAGGAGACCGGCGAGAACCAGGGTCGTCGAGATCGATCCGAACTGGGCGAGCGACAGACCGACCGGCAGGAAAACGGCGATCAGCGACCCGACATAGGGGATGTAGTTGAACAGGCCGATCAGCACCGCCCAGAACAGGGCAAAGTCCAGTCCCATCACGAGCATCACGACATATGAGGCAACGCCGAGGATGACGTTGATCAGCGTCTTCACGGCCAGGTATTCGCCGATCCGGCGGTTGATGTCGGTGATAAGCTGGCCGGTGCGCTCCGCGCTGTCGCCCTGCGGGAAGGCGGCCATCAACTTGCCGGCAAACGTGCCGCGCTCCGCCACCAGGAAGATCGCATAGACGACGACCAGGAAGATGGTGGTTCCGAAATTCGTCACCGATCCGAGAATGCTGGTGAGCACGGTCCCGAAGTCGATCCGCCCGATCGTCGCGCCGCGGATTTCCTCCCAACTCGGGTGCTTGTCAAAACCGACCAGGTCGGCGAGCTGGGCGATGATCGTCTCGAGATTCTGCTTGTAGGTCGGTATCAGGCCGATCAGCTGGTTGACGGTGACGGCGACCACCAGCCCCAGCGCAACGAAGCTCAGGGTGAAGCCGACGAGGACGAGAAGACGGCGAAGAAAGAACGGCAGACGGCCAAGGAACGGCAGGCGCCCCATTGCGTCGGCGGCGGCCGAGAGCACATAGACGGATATGACGGCGGCGAAGATCGGCAGCAATATGCCCTGGCCGATCACCAGCAGCCAGCCGACGATGAAGGCGAGCACGAAGGCCAGAACCAGCACGACGAAGCGGCTTGCTTCCCGGCTCACGACGCTGCGCCCTCCCCGATCGCCAGATTGAGATGAGGGTGCATGGCGAAAGACGCCATGCTCCCCGTCCTTGATCGCAGGGCTATCTTACGCGACGGCGAGAGAATCCGCAGGCTGGAAATGCCCCACCCTGCTCACGACGCCGACCAGTGCTGCCGACCACCGGGTCAGTGGGGCTCCTTCGACCAGACGCGCTTCTTGGTCAGATACATGAGGCCGGCGAAGACAATCAGGAAAATCCCGACCTGAAAGCCAAGGCGCTTGCGTTCCACGAGATGGGGCTCCGCGGTCCACATCAGGAAGGCAGCCACGTCGCGGGCATACTGATCGACCGTCTCGGGTGAACCATCGCTGTAGGTCACCGCCCCGTCGGACAGCGGAGGCGGCATGGCAAGCGACGCGCTGGCGATGAAATAGGGATTGTAGTGGGTACCTTCCGGCACATCCACGCCTGGCGGCGGCTCCTGGCCGTAGCCGGTCAGCAGCGCATGGATATAGTTGGGCCCCGCCTCCTGGTACTGCGTGAAGAAGTCGATGATGGTCCAGACCGGTCCGCGCGAGACCGCCCGGGCTTTCGCCATCAGCGAAAGGTCGGGAGGGACCGCGCCTCCATTGGCAACAGCGGCGGCCTGCGGGTTCGGGAATGGCGACGGGAAGTGGTCCGACGGGATGCCGGGACGCTCGTACATGTCGCCGTCATCATTCGGTCCCGCAGTGATCTGGTATTCGGCGGCAAGCGCCTTCACCTGCTCTTCGGAATAGCCCAGTCCACCGTGCCCCGCGAGCGTGCGGAAGGCGACGTATTGCAGGCTGTGACAGCTCGAACAGATCTCGCGATAGACCTGCAGACCGCGCTGCAGCTGGGCCTGGTCGTAGCGCCCGAATACTCCGGCAAAGGACCAGTTCAGCAGTTCCGGCTTGTCGATCGGGAAGTGCGCGACGTCATGGACTTCCTGCTCTTCGTCGACCGCCGCCACTTCGGCCGGCGTCGGCTCCGAAGCCGCCTCGGAGTCCTGGCTGAAGGCCGGATTGAAGGCGGAGCCGAAGCCGAAGGCAAAGGCAGCTACGAGGCCGGCACGCAGGAACCGGATGGCAGGCAGCGTGGGTGACAGATTGCGCACGGTGCTACCCCTCCGATCCGGTTGTCGTCGCGGTCGCGCCGCCACCGCTCCCCTGCAGAACCGATTCCGAAATACTGTTCGGTAGAGGTTTCGGTCGCTCGATCAAGCCGATCACCGGCAGGATGATGAGGAAGTGAATGAAGTAATAGGCGGTCAGGATTCGCGAAGCGATGACATAGCCGCCTTCCGCCGGCTGCGACCCGAGATAGCCGAGGCCGATGCAGACGATGACGAATATCCAGAAGAACTGCCTGTAGATCGGACGGAACCTGGCCGACCGGACCCGCGAGGTATCCAGCCACGGCAGGACGAAAAGCACGGCGATCGCCGAGAAGAGCGCAATCACGCCGGCCAGCTTGTTGGGTATGGCGCGCAGGATCGCGTAGAACGGCAGGAAGTACCATTCGGGCACGATATGCGCCGGCGTCTTCAGCGGATCGGCCGGGATGTAGTTGTCGGGGTGACCGGCATAATTCGGCAGGTAGAAGACCATCCAGGCGAGGAGGATCAGGAACACGACCGTGGCGAACATGTCCTTGATGGTCGCATAGGGCGTGAAAGCAACCGTGTCCTTCTTCGACTTGATGTCGATGCCGAGCGGGTTGTTCTGACCCGTCACGTGCAGGGCCCAGACGTGGAGAACGACCACCCCGGCGATCATGAACGGCAGGAGATAGTGCAGTGCGTAGAAGCGGTTAAGCGTCGCGCTGTCGACCGAGAAGCCGCCCCACAGCCATTCGGTGATCGCCGTCCCGACCAGCGGGATCGCCGAGAAGAGGTTGGTGATCACGGTCGCCGCCCAGAAGGACATCTGTCCCCACGGCAGCACGTAGCCCATGAAGGCCGCGGCGATCATCAGCAGCAGGATCAGGACGCCGAGAATCCACAGGACCTCGCGAGGCTCCTTGTAGGAGCCGTAATACATGCCGCGGAACATGTGGATGTAGACGGCAAAGAAGAAGAGCGACGCGCCATTGGCGTGAAGGTAGCGCAGCAGCCATCCGAAGTTGACGTCGCGCATGATGGCTTCGACCGAGTTGAAAGCCATCGACCCGGCCGGAACGTAATGCATCGCAAGAACGATGCCGGTGATGATCTGGGCGACCAGCACGAACGACAGGATCGCGCCGAAGGTCCACCAGTAGTTCAGGTTGCGCGGCGTCGGATAGGCCACGAAGGACGAGTGGACGAGTCCAATGACCGGAAGCCGGCGTTCGAGCCACTTGGCGGCGCCGTTGGTCGGTTGATATGTCGAATGGCCTTCCATTGCCCCCGCCCCTTAGCCGATCCGTAGCTTCGATTCAGAAATGAACGAGTAGACCGGGATATGCAGATTTTGCGGCGCCGGCCCCTGCCGGATTCGGCCGGCGGTATCATAGACCGAGCCATGGCACGGGCAGAACCAGCCGCCATAGGCGCCCTGCTGACCGAGCGGCACGCAGCCAAGATGCGTACAGATGCCGATCTGGATCAGCCAGGCCTCGCGGCCGTCGGCCGCCCGGTTGGCGTCGGTGGCCTCGGCGCTCGCCGGCAGGTTGGCGTTCCGCGCAACCGGATCCGGCAGGCTGGAAACCGGAACCGCCTTCGATTCGTCGATTTCCTTCTCGGTCCGATTACGAACGAAAACGGGCTTGCCCCGCCATTTGACGGTCAGCGACATCCCCGGCTCCAGAGCCGAGACATCCACCTCCACCTGCGCCAGCGCCAGGGCGGCGGCATCCGGATTCATCTGGTCGATGAACGGCCAGACCGTAAGCGCCGCCCCAACGGCGGCGACACCGCCGGTCGCGATATAAAGAAAATCGCGACGGGTCGGTTCCGCGGTATCCGCAGTGTCCGTATTCGCCAAGATATCTTCCCCTGTCGAGCCAGCCCCGGCCCAAGTCCGCCTAAGGTATCTAGCAGATTCCCTCCCGGCCGGGTTTGTTTAGCCAGCGGGATCAGAATTTGTCCAGAGTGGGTGTGCGGAATGCGCACATTGTCGCGGGGAGAAATTTTCCCGGGAGGCGCTCGATCGCCCCCCGGGAAGGC
>NZ_JAGRLA010000192.1 GCF_020442045.1 Bauldia sp.
CCGGGTCGTCAATATCGTCGCGCAGCGGTCAGCGATCCGTCACAGAACTGTCTTTCGAATCAGCTACATGCCGGGCAGGTCAGACAAGAAGCGGAGGGCGCGGCGATGCTTGCCCCATCGGCTCCCCGGCACGTCAGGACGCTGTTCATTTCCGATGTGCATCTCGGCTGCAAGGGCTGCCAGGCGGGGCTGCTTCTCGACTTCCTGCGCTACCACGATGCCGAGACGATCTACCTGGTCGGCGACATTGTCGACGGCTGGCGGCTGAAGCGCGGCTGGTACTGGCCGCAGGAACATAACGACGTCGTCCAGAAGCTGCTGCGCAAGGGTCGCAAGGGCTCGCGCATCGTCTATGTGCCGGGCAACCACGACGACTTCCTGCGGGACTATGTCGGCACCCATTTCGGGGGCGTCGAGGTGATGGACCGCACGCTCCACGAGACGGCGGACGGGCGGCGGTTGCTGGTCATTCATGGCGACGATTTCGATGTGGTCGTCCGGCATGCGCGCTGGCTCGCGCATCTCGGCGCCGGCGCCTATTCGACGGTGCTCGCCCTCAATACCAGCTTCAACCGGGCAAGGCGGCGCCTCGGTCTCGGCTACTGGTCGCTGTCGGCGTGGCTGAAGCTCAAGGTCAAGAATGCCGTGAACTATATCGGCGCCTTCGAGGAGGCGCTGGCCAAGGAAGCGAAGCGGGTGGGGGCGGATGGTGTCGTATGCGGCCATATCCATCACGCCCGCATCGCCGATCTCGACGGCTTCCAGTACGTGAATACCGGCGACTGGGTGGAAAGCTGCACCGCCGTCATCGAACACCACGATGGCCGGCTGGAGATCATCCGCTGGACCGAGAGGCGCGACGGGACGACCGACGACGACGGCGAGGACATCGAAGAGGAGCGGTTCGTGGCCGAGGCGGCCGAGTGAGGCTTCTCATCGCGACGGATGCCTGGCGGCCGCAGGTCAATGGCGTCGTGCGGACGCTGGAGCGGGTCGGCGAGGAATTGACCGCCGTCGGCGTCGAGGTGTCGATGCTGACGCCGGGCGGTTTCCGCACCATGGCGATGCCGACCTATCCCGAGATCCGGCTGGCGCTGGCCTTGCCGGGCAAGATCGCCGCCAGGGCCGCCGCGATGCGGCCGGATGCGGTGCATATCGCCACCGAGGGGCCGATCGGCTACGCGATCCGGCGATGGTGCCTCGCGACGGGCCGTCCCTTCACGACCTCCTTCCATACCCGCTTCCCGGAATATCTCGCGGCGCGGATGCCGATCCCGCCGCGGGTCAGCTATGCCGTGCTGCGGCGATTCCACAATGCCGGCCGCGGCTGCATGGTGGCGACCAGGACGCTGGAGACCGAGCTTTCGGAGCGCGGCTTCGAGCACCTGATGCGCTGGTCGCGCGGCGTCGATGCCGAGCTCTTCCGTCCGCGTCCGGGCCTGCGGTCGGCTGACGACCTCCGGCCGGTCTTCCTGTTCGTTGGCCGGGTCGCGGTCGAGAAGAATATCCGTGCCTTTCTCGATCTCGACCTGCCCGGCATCAAGCGGGTGGTCGGCGACGGACCGGCCCTGGCGGAGATGCGGAAGGCCTATCCCGACGTCGATTTCGCGGGAACGCTGACCGGCGAGCCGCTGGCCGAGGCCTATGCCCGCGCCGACGTCTTCGTCTTTCCGAGTCGCACGGACACCTATGGAATCGTGCTTCTCGAGGCGCTCGCCTCCGGGCTGCCGGTCGCCGCCTTCCCGGTTCCGGGGCCGGCGGATGTCATCGGCGATTCGGGCGTCGGCGTGCTTGACGAGGACCTCGGGAGGGCGGCTCGGGAAGCGCTGTCGATTTCCCGTGATGGCTGCCGGCAATTCGCGCTGGGCCATGGCTGGCGGGCCTGCGCCCTCCAGTTCCTCGGCAACGTGGTGTCGGCACAGGGGCTCGACTGTCAGGTGCCGGCCCTTGCGGCGGCGGCGGCGCCCTGATACCCGCCGGGCATGAACGATACGCCCGCGCCGACCATCGAAGACATCCGCCTCGCCGCCGAGCGCATAGCCGGACGGGCGAGCGTCACGCCACTGATCGAGAGCGCATGGCTCAACGAGCAGCTCGGCGGCCGCATCCTGCTGAAATGCGAGACCCTGCAGCGCACCGGGTCGTTCAAGTTCCGTGGTGCCTGCAACGCCATCGCGGCGCATGGCGAGGCGGCGCGGGAGCGGGGCGTGGTCGCCGTCTCCTCGGGGAACCATGCCCAGGGCGTCGCCGAGGCGGCGCGCCTGTTCGGTGTAGCGGCCACCATCGTCATGCCGGCCGACGCACCGGCGACCAAGCTCAGCCGGACCGCGCGGAGTGGCGCGACGGTCCTCACCTATGACCGCGCGACGGGCGACCGGGACGCGATCGCCGCCGAGCTCGTAGAGCGGACCGGCGCGATCCTGATCCATCCCTACAATGACCCTTATGTCATCGCCGGGCAGGGGACAGTGGGCTGCGAAATCAACGAGGCGATGGAGACGCTCGGCCTCGCCCCGGACGCCGTGCTGGTTCCTTGCGGCGGCGGCGGCCTGTCGTCGGGCGTCGGGCTGGCGACACGCGCCCGGTTTCCGGATTGCCGGGTCGTTCTGGTCGAGCCGCGCGACTTCGACGATTACGGCCGGTCGCTGCATGACGGGCGGATCGTCGCCAATGCCGGCAGCACCGGATCGGTCTGCGATGCGCTGATGGCGCCGGCGCCGGGAGCGATCGGCTTCGCCATCAACAGGGCGAACGGCGCGGAAGCCGTTTCGGTCGACGACGGGGCGGCGCTGGCCGCCGTTGCCCACGCTTTCCACGAGCTGAAGCTGGTGGTGGAACCGGGCGGCGGCGTCGCGCTCGCCGCGCTCCTGTCCGGCCAGGTCGATTGCGCCGGCCGGACGATGGTGGCGGTGCTCTCCGGCGGCAATGTCGACGTGGCCGTGCTCGTCCAGGCGCTCGCCCAGGGTTGACGGAGGCTCGAGCCTTCACCCCCAGAGCTTGCCTTCGGGCGGCGAAAGCAGGCTGCCGCGATAGACCAGCCCCGGCTGGCGGTCGGCGGCAAGCAGCAACGGGCCGTCGAGATCGACGAAATCGGCGGTCTGGGCGAGCAGCGTCGCCGGCGCCATGGCGAGCGAGGTCGACACCATGCAGCCGACCATCACCTTGAAGCCGAGATCACGCGCGGCCGATGCCGTCGCCAGCGCTTCGGTCAGGCCGCCGGTCTTGTCGAGCTTGATATTGACCGCGTCATAGCGGCCGCGGAGCGGGGCGAGATCCGACGCGACATGGAGGCTTTCGTCGGCACAGACCGGGACACGGCGGGCGGCGCCGGCCAGCAGCGCGTCATCGCCGGCCGGCAGCGGCTGTTCGACGAGTTCGACGCCGGCTGCCGCAGAGGCTTCCATATTCGCCGCGAAATTGGCCGCCGACCAGCCTTCGTTGGCGTCGGCGATCAGCCTCGCCCGCGGGACGGCCGCGCGGACCGCGGCGAGACGCTCCGGATCGCCATCGGCGCCGAGCTTGATCTTGAGGAGCGGCCGCTCGCTCGCCCGGCGGGCGGCCTCGGCCATCGCCTCCGGCGTGTCGAGGCTGATCGTGAAGGCGGTCTCGACCGGCCGGAGGGGTTGGACGCCCGCGAGGGTGGAGGCCGGCGTGCCGGACAGCTTCGCCTCGAGGTCCCAGAGGGCACAGTCGATGGCGTTGCGGGCGGCACCGGGCGGCATCGCAGCGAGAAGCGCCGCGCGGTCGAGGCCGTCGGCAACCGAGCCGCCCATCGCCTCGACCGCCGCTTTCACGCCGTCGGGCGTTTCGCCGTAGCGGGGATAGGGAACCGATTCGCCGCGGCCGAGCACGCCGTCGCTCCAGATCGAGGCGACGACGACGACCGCCTCGGTCCTGGCGCCGCGGGAAATGGCGAAACGACCGGCGATCGGCCAGTGTTCCACGGTAACCTCAAGGGTTCTTTGCATTTACAGGGTCTTCGGCTTGCCGCGTCCGGGCTTCACAGGCACACTCCGCCCCGGACAGTAGGGGCCGGGCGCGCAAGCCTCAAGGACGTCGCGCCGGGGATCAGACGCGACTTCATGGCGGATCAAGAGACGGTTTCGCAGGCGACGCTCGATCGCGACATGGTCGGCAACGCGACGCGCGTCGCTGCCGGCGGACTATGGCTGATCGGCGCGGTTTCCCGGCTCGAGCCGCGCATCGCCCAGGTCGTCCGGGAGACCCGCGGGCCGGTGATCCTCGACCTGTCAGGCATCGAAAGGATCGACACGGCCGGCGCCTGGCTGGTCACGCGGATCGAGACCGAACTCGCGGCGGTCGGCGATTCGGTGGAGATCACCGGCGCGTCGGAGAATACGCAGCGGCTCCTCGCCGCCGTCGAACGGGCACGGGACATTCCCGTCGAGATGCCGCCGCGCCGGTCGATGCTGCTGCAACTGCTCGAGCAGACCGGCCGGTCGACCGTCAATGCCGGTGCCGATGTCGTCCAGGCGCTCGGTATCCTCGGCGGGGTTGTCGGCGGATTGCTCAGCGGTTTCCTGCGGCCGTCGCGCTTCCGCCTCACCTCGATCGTCTATCACCTCGACCGCTCCGGCCTGCAGGCGGTACCGATCGTCGCGCTGATCTCCTTCCTGATCGGCGGCATCATCGCCCAGCAGGGCGTCTTCCAGCTCAAGTTCTTCGGCGCCGAGGATTTCGTCGTCGACCTGGTCGGCATCCTGGTCCTGCGCGAACTCGGCGTGCTGCTGACCGCGATCCTGCTCGCCGGCCGGTCGGGCAGCGCCTATACCGCCGAGATCGGCTCGATGAAGATGCGTGAGGAGCTCGACGCGCTGAAGGTCATCGGCCTCGATCCGATCGAGGTGCTGATCATGCCGCGGCTGCTGGCGCTGATCATCGCGCTGCCGCTGCTGACCTTCGTTTCCGACATCTGCGGACTCATCGGCGGCGCTTTCGTCGCCTTCATCTATGGCGACATGGCCTTCCAGCGCTTCGTGCTGCTTCTGCGCGACGCCGTCGACATGAGCACCCTGATGGTCGGCATCATCAAGGCGCCGTTCATGGGGCTGATCGTCGGCCTGATCGCCGCCAACGAGGGGCTGAATGTCCAAGGCAGCGCCGAGTCGCTCGGCCGCCATACGACCTCCTCGGTGGTCAAGGCGATTTTCATGGTGATCGTCGCGGACGGCATTTTCGCCATCTTTTTCGCGGCAATCGACTACTGACCATGGCGGCGAACGGCATCAACGGCGGAAACGACAGACAACGCCTCGACGAGGACGTGGTGATCCGCGTGCGCGGGCTGACCGCCGGATTCGACGATGCCGCCGTGCTGGAGAATCTCGATCTGGACGCCTATCGCGGCGAGATTCTCGGCGTCGTCGGGGCTTCCGGCACGGGCAAGACGGTGCTGCTGCGGACGATTCTCGGCCTGATCCCGAAGCGGGCCGGCACCATCGAGATCCTCGGCGTCGACCTCGAGACGGCGAGCGCCGCGGACCGCGAGCGGGTCGACCAGCGGCTTGGCGTGCTTTTCCAGCAGGGCGCATTGTTTTCGTCGCTCAACGTGCTCCAGAACGTCCAGGTGCCGATGCGGGAGCATCTCAGGCTCTCGCAGCGGATGATGGACGAACTCGCCCGGCTGAAGATCGAACTCGTCGGCCTGCCGCCCGACGCGGCGCTGAAATTCCCGGCGGAGCTTTCTGGCGGCATGACCAAGCGCGCCGGCCTGGCGCGGGCGCTGGCCCTCGACCCGGATATCGTCTTCCTCGACGAGCCGACCTCCGGTCTCGACCCGATCGGCGCGGCGGATTTCGACGACCTGATTGCCACGCTCAGCGAGAGTCTCGGGTTGACGGTCTTTATGGTGACGCACGACCTCGATAGCCTGCACACGGTTTGCGACCGAATCGCCGTGCTGGCGGACAAGCGTGTCCTCATCGAGGGCCCGTTCTCGGATATGCTGGAATTCGACCATCCGTGGGTGCGCAGCTATTTTCGCGGCACCAGGGCGCGCGGAATAACGGCCTAGGGCGATAGTGGATGGAGACCAGGGCAAGATACGCAATCATCGGAGCCTTCACCCTGGTGGTGATCGTGCTTGCCTTCGGCTTCGTCTACTGGCTGAAGCGGCTGGACGAGACCGGTATCCGCTCGACCGTCTATTTCGAGTTCGAGGGGACCGTGGGCGGCCTCGCCCCGGGAAGCGCGGTCTATTTTGCCGGCATCAAGGTCGGCAACGTCTCAAGCCTCGCCTTCGACCCCGCCGATCCGAATATCGTCCTGGTGACGGCGGATGTCCGCGTCGATACGCCGATCAAGGTCGATTCCCGCGCCGAAGTCGGCTCGAACCTGTTGACCGGCGTGGCCTATATCGAGATGTCGGGCGGCACCGCCGCGGCACAGAGCGTCTTCGAAGCCCAGCCGCCGAAGATCATCGGCAGCAAGTCGGCGCTCAGCGACGTGATCGGCGCCGCCAGTTCGGCGATCGTCAAGGTCGAGGGCATCGTCTCGCGGGTCGATGAATTCATCGCCAAGAACGAGGACGCGATCACCAAGACGGCACAGAATGTCGAGCGGTTCACCGGGGCCCTTGCCAGCAACACCGACGGGATCCAGGGATTCCTCGACAATGTCTCGGACATGTCGGACACGGTTGCGCAGTTGTCGGATCGCCTCGTCGCCGTCGTCGACAAGGCGAATAACATCATCTCGGCGGTTGATCCCGAGCGGGTCTCGTCGGTCGTCGAGAATGCCGACCGGCTGGTCGCGGCGGTCGCCGATTCGACGGCCGACATCAAGGAAATCACCGGCAAGGTCAAAGGCGTCGCCGACGATATCGCCAGGTTCTCCGAGGGGCTGAACAAGACGCTTGCCGACGTCCAGGGCGTGGTCGACGGGATCGACCGTGAGAAGATCGCCTCGGCGGTCGACAATATCAGCGCCTTCACCGACAAGCTCAAGACGGCGTCGCCCGACATCGACAGCCTCGTGGCGGACGCCAAGGCGACCGTGGCGAGCGCCAAGGAGGTGGCGGCGAATGCGTCGGTCTTCACCGAGAATCTCAATGCCCGCAAGGACGACCTGAACAAGATCGTCGCCAACGCCAAGGATCTGTCCGAGCGGTTGAAGGGGACGTCGGAGAAGCTCGACGCCGTGCTCGGCAAGGCGAATGACTTCCTCGGCGGCTCCGGCGAGGAGGGGAAGAATTTCTTCCAGGAGGCGACCGCCGCGGCCAGATCGATTCGCCAGATCACGGCAAAGCTCGATGCCCAGGCGGGAACGATTGTCGGAGGCATCGCACAATTCTCCGATCGCGGGCTGAAGGACATCAATGCCCTGGTGCAGGAATTGCGGGCTTCCGTCGCGCGTATCGACCGTGCGATCGGGGAATTCTCGCGCAATCCGGGAGGCGCGGTCTTTGGTGGCAATTCCGGTGTGCGCGAGTACAATCGCCGGTGAGTGCAGGGGGCGGGCGCAGGACGGCGCGTTTGAGGGGGCCCGGTTGACGTTGCGGGGACGTTTCACGAGGTGGTTCAAGCGACTGCCGCCGCTGGCTCTTGCTTTGCTGGTGGCCGGGTGCAGCCTGTTCAGCGGGCCGCCGCCGGAGACCTTTGACCTGATCGGACCGAGCTCGGTCCCGACGAAGGCCGGAACCGCGGCCCAGATCCTGATTCCCGAGCCGAGCGCCCTGAAGACCCTCGACAGCGAGCGGATCGTCGTCGCCACCGGCCCGCGGCTTTCCTACTATCCCGATGCCCAGTGGCCGGACCGGATGCCGAAGGTCTATCAGGCCAAGGCAATCGAGGCCTTCGAGAAGTCGAAGCGAGCCAAGGCAGTCGGGCGGCCTGGCGAAGGGCTGAGCATCGACTACCAGATCCTGACCAATATCCGCTCCTTCGAGTACCGGACCGACGGGGTCGCGGGCGGCTTCGCCCATATCGAGGTGGCGGTGAAGATCATGGATGACCGAAACGGCCGGATCGTCGCGACCCGGACGATCACCGGGGATGCCTCGGTCTCCGAGGACACCGCCGAGGGCGTCGTTGCCGGGGTCGACGCGGCGCTTTCCCAGGTACTTGTCGAACTGGTTCGCTGGACACTCTCGGTGATCTGAGCCGGGCGCTTCGCGCTTCCGGGCAAGCCCGCCACTCGCGCGGATTGCAGGTCCCAACGAAAAAAAGGCGCCCCGCAGGGCGCCTTTTGCCTGGTCAGGATACGGCCGGGATCAGTCGAAGCGACCGCTCGCGTGGGCGAGCATCGTATAGACCTTGCCGGTGTCGGAGATCAGGTAGGCGTTGCTCGCGTTCTTGTCGTTCTTGTTCTTGCGGGCAACCTCCGCCAGCAGCTTCTCGAAATCCGAGACGTAACGATCGACCGCGGTGCGGAACTTCTCGTCGCGCTGATACTTCTTGCGGATCTCGTCGAAGGTCTGCTGCCCCTGCAGGGTGTAGAGCCGGCGGGTGAACAGGTTCTGCTCGCCGCGCGCGTGACGCGCCCAAAGCTCGACCGACGCATCGTGGTCGATGGCCCGGGCGATATCCACCGAAAGGGCATTGAGCGGCTGGTCGGCATCGACATTGGCGCCGTTGCCGTTCACCTCGGCGGGCTTCGGCGCGGGCGCTTCGCCCTCGTCGCGCGAGGCCCGGCGGAGGAGGTCGGAGACCCAGCCGCCTTCGCTGCGCGCCGCTTCCTCATGCTCCTGCCGCGGAGCCTCCTCGCCGGCGGGCGGGGGCGGAGGTGGCGCCGCTTCGACCGGGACCGG
>NZ_JAGRLA010000005.1 GCF_020442045.1 Bauldia sp.
AGCTGCCGAACGATGTGAGCTTCGACAAGCCGGGCAATCCGCTCGACCACCATCCGACCTGGAAGCATGTCGCGTGCCCGGGCTGCGGCAAGGACGCCGTGCGCGACACCGACACCATGGACACCTTCGTCGATTCGTCGTGGTATTTCGCCCGCTTCACCGCGCCCTGGGCCGACCAGCCGACCGAGCCCGCCGCCGCCAATGCCTGGCTGCCGGTCGACCAGTATATCGGCGGCATCGAGCACGCGATCCTGCATCTCCTCTATTCCCGCTTCTTCACCCGGGCGATGAAGGTCACCGGCCATCTCGACCTCGAGGAGCCCTTCGCCGGCCTGTTCACGCAAGGCATGGTCGTCCACGAGACCTACCGCCTCGGCAGCGGCCAGAACGGCCGCTGGATCGCGCCGGCCGAGATCCGGATCGAGGACCGCGACGGCAGGCGCACCGCGTCGCTGCTGGCCACCGGCGAGACCGTCGAGATCGGCCCGATCGAGAAGATGTCCAAGTCGCGCCGCAACACGGTCGACCCCAGCGACATCATGGAATCCTACGGCGCCGACACCGCCCGCTGGTTCATGCTGTCGGATTCGCCCCCGGATCGCGACGTGATCTGGACCGAGGAAGGCGTCGCCGGCGCCTACCGCTTCGTCCAGCGCGTCTGGCGGCTGGTCGCCGAGGCGGTTCCGCGCCTGCCGGCACCCGATTCGCCGCCGCCCGCGGGCGAGAGCGCCGCCGCGCCGGCGCTCCGCAAGGCGGCCCACAGGGCGCTGGCCGCCGTCGGCGAGAATATCGAGGCGCTCCGTTTCAATGTCGCGGTCGCCCGCATCTACGAGCTGGTCAACGCCATCGGCGCCGCCCTCGCCACGCCCGCCGGCAAAGATCCCATTCTTGACAGCACCTTGCGCGAGGCGACCGAGCTCCTCACCCGGATGATGGCGCCGATGATGCCCCATCTCGCCGAGCAATGCTGGGCCGCCCTCGGCCATGACGATCTCGTCGCGGAAAGCGCCTGGCCGGAATTTGACCGCTCGATTCTCGTCGAGGACGTGGTAGTGTTGCCGGTGCAGGTGAACGGCAAGAAACGGGGTGAATTGACAATTCCTGCTGACGCGTCACAAGGTGACGTGGAGCGGGCTGTTTTGGCGCTCGATTTTGTCGTTCGGGCGCTTGGGGGAAATGATCCTAAAAAGATCGTCGTCGTACCGAAGAGGATCGTCAATGTCGTCGTCTGACCACGGCAGGTTGCGCCGCGTTGGCGCCCGGGGGGTCCTTTTCGCGCTTGCGGCATGGGTGCTCGCGGCCTGCACCGTCCAGCCCCTTTATGGCCCGGCCGCCGGTGGCGGCCACGTCAAGTCGGAGCTCACCCGCATCCAGGTCGAGCCGGTCAAGGACCGCGTCGGCCAGCAGGTCCGCAATACGGTGATCTTCGAGATGACCGGCGGCTCGGCGATCCAGAACCCGATCTACAAGATGAAGCTGACGGTCACGTCGCGGGAAGTCGGCCTCGGCCTGACCAGCACCGACGCCTCGCCGGTCTACCAGATCCAGGTCGCCGCCACCTACGAGGTGACCCGGGTCGATACCGGAGCGCAGGTCATCCGCCGGACCGCCCGCGGCTCGGCCTCCTACAGCCGCAGCAACCAGGCCTTCGCCAACAGCCGGGCGAAGATCGACGCGGAGAACCGGGCCGCCGAGATGGTCGGCAACGATATCGCGACGCGCGTCGCCGCCGCGATCGCCAGGGGAAGCTGAGGCGCGGGAAATACCTTGGTCGAGATCCGGCCCGCCGATACCGACCGCTTCCTCGCCCGACCGGACCCCGGCATCCGGCTCGTCCTGATCTTCGGCAATGACAGCGGCCTGGTCAGCGAACGCGCCGCCGTCCTTGCCGCCGCCGCCGTCGGGCCGGACGCCGATCCGCTCAGCCATGTCCGCCTCGATTCGTCGGATGTCTCCGCCGATCCGAACCGCCTCGCCGACGAAGCCTACGAAATCCCCCTTTTCGGCGGCACCCGCTGCATTACCGTCCATGCCTCCGGAAACTGGTCGCTGGCCCCGGTGGAAGCGCTGATCGCCTCGCCGCCGCAGGACGCCTGGGTGGTCGTCACCGCCGGCGAGCTCAGGAAGACCGCGCCGCTCCGCAAGCTCTTCGCCGCGGCCCCGAATGCCGCCGCGATCGCCTGCTATGCCGACGACGCGCGTGCCCTCGACCGGCTGATCGACGAGGAGCTCCGCGCCGCTGGGCTGACGATCGCCGACGACGCCCGCGCCACGCTGAAGGAGCTGGTCGGCGGCGACCGGCTCGCCAGCCGCTCGGAGATCGCCAAGCTCTGCCTCTATGCCGCCGGCGCGGGGGAGATCACCGCCGATGACGTGCGTGCGGTGGTCGGCGACGCCTCGGCCTTCGCGGTGGATGAAGCGGTCGATGCGGCCGCCCTCGGCGACGCGCCCGGCTTCTCCCGGCTCTATCGCCGGCTGCTTGCTGCCGGTTCCGGCGATTTCGTCGTGGCCGGCGCCGCGCTCCGCCACTTCGACATGCTCCATCGCGCCCGCGCCGCGGTCGATGGCGGCCTGCCCGCCGATCGCGCCCTTGGGCCCCAGATCTTCTTCCGGCGGAAGCCGCTGGTGACCCGGCAGGTGCAGATGTGGCCGCTGCCGCGCATCGAGCGGGCGCTGGCCATCCTCAATCGCGCCGTCGTCGACAGCCGCTTGAAGAGCGGCATCTCGGCCGAGGTCGTCGGCCAGGCCATGCTGTCGGTCGCGGCCATCGCCGCGAGCACCCGCCGCCGCGCCGCCTAATCCCTCCGTCCGATTCCCATCCCGCCGTCGACGATCAGCGTCTGGCCGTGGATGTAGGAGGCCTCGTCCGAGGCGAGGAAGGCGATCGCCGCGGCGATCTCTTCCGGCTCGCCGATCCGCTCCGCCGGAATCATCCGGATGACCGCCTCCTCGACCGAGGGATCCTCGTCGAAGATCGCATTCATCGGTGTTCGCGTCGCGCCGGGCCCGACTCCGTTGACCCGGATTCCATCCCGCGCATAGCGCAGCGCCAGCGCCTTGATCATGCCCGTCATGCCGAATTTCGACATGATGTAGGCGATCGCATCCTCCTCGACCGGGAAATGCGCCTCGATCGAAGAGGTCATGACGATCGCGCCGGGATGCCCGGTATCGAGGAAATGCTGGATCGCCGCCTGCGCCGTCAGGAAGGCGCCGCGCAGGTTCACCGCCATCAGCCGGTCGAAGTCGTCCATCAGCACCTCGTGCGGCTGGTGGACGATCTTGATCCCGGCATTGCCGACCAGCACGTCGAGCCGGCCATAGGCCTCGACCACCCCGGCGAACAGCGAGTCCACGTCGTCCTCGTCCGAGATATCGGCGAGCACCGCGAGATGCTCGCCCTCGGGGCAGATCTCGTCGAGTTCCTCGATCAGCTCCTCCGCCGCCGCCGGGTCGTCGATATGGTTGACCGCGACGCTCGCCCCTTCTTCCGCGAAGCGGATCGCCGCCGCGCGGCCGATCCCGGTCGCGCCCCCGGTGATCAGGATTCGTTTGCCAGACAGTCCGCGCATGGCCGCCTCCCGCTCGTCCCGGCGTGAAGCTTGCGCTTCCGCGCGCCACCCGGCAAGTGCGAAGGCTCAGCCGCCGGCGCCCGGCGAATCCCCGGCCGGAGTGAGCCGCGCCGTCACGTTGGCGACCGTCCACGCGGCGGCCGCCGCCGCCCATTCCGCCATCCCGGTCTTGCCCTCGGCCCTGCCCCGGCTCGCGAGCGCCGTCTGTCGCGCCACTGCGAAGACGGCGATCTCGGCGACCGTGCAGTCCGGCGATCCGTATCCATCGGCAAAGACGGTGAGCCGCCGGACCTGCTCCTCACCGGAATAATCGGGATTGCCGAGGTCGAGCCAGAGGAAGGCCGAGTAGCCGAGATCCCGGAGACGGAGTCCGGGCGCCAGCGTATCGAAGTCAATCAGGCCGTAGGGCAGGTCGTCGCGGAACACCGTGTTGGTCGGCCCCCAGTCGTTGTGGCACATGACCTGCCCGTCGCCGACGGCATCGAAGCCGATCGTCGCATCATGGAAGCGACGGAGCAGCGCACTCGCCGCGGCGAGTTGGGCGTCGGTGTAATGCCCGAGCTCGCCCGGAACGCCGCCCGGCAGGAAAGTGAGGATGTCCCGCCCCTCCCCGTCGATCCCGAGAAACCGTGGCGCGCCGTCGAAACCCTGCCGCTCGAGATGCTCCAGCAGCCGATGGACCGTCGCGCCGTCTGCCGGGCTCGGTCGGCGGACCGTGTCGCCGACGCGCACGACGCCGGCCGTGACGCGGCCGCCGGCAAGAGGTGTCTCGGTTTCACTCATCGACAGGCGCTGCTCGGTTCCGACATCGCGGAGGCACTGGCTTCCCCGTCCGGCAAGCACCGGTCGGGGAGGGACGGGAAGGTTTGCCGCAATGGCCGGGAACCGCCAAAGCGACTATATGGGTCCTATGACAGGCCATGGGATTCGCCGCTCCGCGCGTCCTTTCCAGGGGCGGTGATAATGGAAGGTTTTCTGCAGATTGCATCCTTCGTCGCGCTTGGCGCGGTGGTGGTTGTGCTGATCCTCGGCATCCTCAATATGGCGCGCGGCAAGTCGGCGAACCGTTCGCAGATGTTCATGCGCTGGCGGGTGATCCTGCAATTCGTCGCAATCGTGATTATGATGGCCGCGCTCTACTTCGCCTCGAAATAGGTGGTGGCCTGCGCGATGGTCGTTCTCAACAAGATCTACACCCGGACCGGCGACGACGGGACCTCGGCGCTGGCTACCGGCGAGCGGCGTCCGAAGTCGGACCTCCGCTTCCAGGCGATCGGCACGGTCGACGAGCTCAACGCGACGATCGGCATCGCCCGGCTCAGCGCGGCCGGGACCGCCAGCGACGGGATGCTCGCCCGCATCCAGAACGACCTCTTCGATCTCGGCGCCGATCTTGCCGTCCCGCAGGAGGGAGGCCGCCACGAGCGGCTTCGCATCGTCGATTCGCAGGTCAGCCGGCTCGAGTCGGAGATCGACGCGCTCAACGACTCCCTCCAGCCGCTGACCTCCTTCATCCTGCCCGGCGGCTCACCGCTCGCCGCCGCGCTCCACCTCTCGCGCACCGTCGCCCGGCGCGCCGAGCGCACCATGGTCGATCTCGACGCCTATGAGCCGGTCAACCCGGTTGCCCTGACCTACATCAACCGGCTCTCCGATTTCCTCTTCGTCGCCGCCCGCACGGCCAACGACGGCGGCGCGAGCGATGTCCTCTGGATACCCGGGGAGAACCGCTGAGCGGAGGAGCCGGGCCTTGTCGATCTTCCCGATCCACGACGGAAGGGCGCTGAGCCACATCGAGCGGCCCTATGCGAGCTGGGCGCTGATCGCCCTCAATGTCATCGTCTATTTCGTCGTCGAGTCCGGCGGCCTGGCCAAGGTCAGCCAGGCCTCCGTCCTCTCCTTCGGGCTGATCCCGGCGGTGTTCAACGACTATGTCGTGCTGCCGGCCGATCTCGACATCGTATCGGACCAGCTGACGCTCCTCACCTACGCCTTCCTCCACGGCAATCTCTGGCACCTGATCGGCAACATGATCTTCCTCTGGGTCTTCGCCGACAATGTCGAGGACGCCTTCGGCCATGTCCGTTTCGTCCTCTTCTACGTGATATGCGCCATCGCCGCCGGCTATGCCTATGTCCTCACCGACCCGACCAGCCAGGCGCCGGTGATCGGCGCGTCGGGCGCCGTCGCCGGCATCGTCGCCGCCTATCTGATGCTCCATCCCAGGCAGAAGGTCTGGATCCTCGCGCTCGGCCGCATTCCGCTGCGGCTCAGCGCCCTCTGGGTGCTCGGATTCTGGATCCTCTTCCAGTTCTACGCGGTGCTGGTCGCGCAGCCGGGCGACGAGGTCGCCTGGTGGTCGCATATCGGCGGGCTCGCCGCCGGTGCCGTCCTCACCCTCGTCATGCGCCGCCGCGGCGTGCCCCTCTTCGACCGCGCCCCGCCCATCCCCGTGCCGCCGGCAATCGACATTGACGATCGTCAGGGTCGCCGATAGGGTCCGCCCACCCCGCCGACAGCTGTTGAAATCCGGAACATCCTCGCAATGAAAATTCTCGTCCCCGTCAAGCGGGTCATCGACTTCAACGTCAAGGTCCGCGTCAAGCCGGATGGCTCGGGCGTCGACCTCGCCAACGTCAAGATGGCGATGAATCCCTTCGACGAGATCGCCGTCGAGGAGGCCCTGCGGCTCAAGGAGGCCGGCAAGGCCGGGGAGGTCGTCGTCGTCTCGATCGGCGGCCCCGAGGCGGTCGAGACGATCCGCACCGGCCTCGCCATGGGCGCCGATCGCGGCATCCTGGTGAAGACCGGCCAGCCGCCCGAGCCGCTCGCCGTCGCCAAGGCGCTGAAGGCGGTCGTCGAGCGGGAATCGCCGGAGCTGGTGATCCTCGGCAAGCAGGCGATCGACGACGACTGCAACCAGACCGGCCAGATGCTCGCCGCCCTGCTCGGCTGGCCCCAGGGCACCTTCGCCTCGAAGCTGGTCCTCGAGGACGGCGCGGCCGTCGTCACCCGCGAGATCGACGGCGGCCTCGAGACGGTGCGGCTGGCGCTGCCGGCGGTGGTCACCACCGACCTCCGCCTCAACGAGCCGCGCTATGCGTCGCTCCCCAACATCATGCGGTCGAAGAAGAAGCCGGTCGACGAGATCGACGCCGCCGGGCTCGGCGTCGACATGGCGCCGCGGCTCAAGGTCCTGAAGGTCGAGGCGCCGCCGGCCCGCCGCGCCGGCATCCGGGTGGCGACGCCCGCCGAACTGGTCGACAAGCTGAAGAACGAGGCAGGCGTCCTGTGACCACGCTCCTGATCGCCGAACACGACAACGCCAGGCTCGCCGAGGCGACGGCGCGCGCGCTCACCGCCGCCCTCGAGATCGGCGGCGGCATCCACGTCCTGGTCGCCGGCAGGGATTGCGCCGGGGCCGCCGGAGCAGCGGCGAAGCTCGCCGGCGTCGCCAGGGTGCTGGTCGCCGACGACGAACGCCTCGCCCATCCGCTGGCCGAGCCGCTGGCCGCCCTGATCGTCGCCATGGCCGGCCCCTATGACGCCCTCGTCGCCCCGGCGACCACCTTCGGCAAGAATGTCATGCCGCGCGTCGCCGCCCTCCTCGACGTCGCCCAGGTTTCCGACATCACCGCCGTCGTCGCGCCCGACACCTTCGTCCGGCCGATCTATGCCGGCAACGCAATCGAGACCGTCCAGTCGACCGACGCGAAGACGGTCGTCACCGTCCGTGCCTCGGCCTTCAAGCCGGCGGCCGACGGCGGTTCGGCCCCGGTCGAGGCGGTCGGCGCCGGCGCCGCGACCGGCGAGGCCTCGGCCTTCGTCTCCGCCGAGATACCGGAGCTCGAGCGGCCCGAGCTCACCTCGGCGCGGGTGATCGTCTCCGGCGGCCGCGCCTTCGAATCGGCGGAGAGGTTCCGCGCCTGTCTCGAACCGCTTGCCGACAAGCTCGGCGCGGCGATCGGCGCCTCACGCGCCGCGGTCGACGCCGGCTATGCCGCCAACGATCTCCAGGTCGGCCAGACCGGCAAGGTTGTCGCGCCCGAGCTCTACATCGCCTGCGGGATTTCCGGCGCGATCCAGCATCTTGCCGGCATGAAGGATTCCCGCGTCATCGTCGCGATCAACAAGGATCCCGAGGCGCCGATCTTCCAGATTGCCGATTACGGGCTGGTCGGCGACGTCTTCGAGCTGCTTCCGGAGCTCGAAAAGGCGCTGTGAGCATGCCGCGCGTGGCGCCCCGGCCGATTTTGCGGCATTCTCGGCGCGAACATCTTGACAAGCCTCGCATCCATGCCGCTTGCTGCACTGCGGCGTGTTGGATCGGCAAGGAATAGATGGCTCACGAGATCAGGACGATCGGCATCATCGGCGCGGGCCAGATGGGAAGCGGCATCGCCCATGTCTGCGCGCTCGCAGGCTTCGACATCATGGTCAACGACGTCTCCGAGGACCGCATCAGGTCGAGCCTCGCGACGATCAGCGGCAACATGGCGCGTCAGGCCGCCTCCGAGAAGATCACCGAATCCGATCGCAGCGACGCCCTCGGCCGGATCGCCGCCACGCCCGACATGGACGGGCTCGCCGCCTGCGACCTCATCATCGAATCGGCGACCGAGAAGGAGCCGGTCAAGCGCGAGATCTTCGCCGCCCTCAAGCCGATCGTAAAGGCCGACGCCATCCTCGCCAGCAACACCTCGTCGCTGTCGATCACCCGCCTCGCCGCCGAGACCAACGCGCCCGAGCGCTTTATCGGCATCCATTTCATGAATCCGGTTCCGGTCATGGAGCTGGTCGAGGTCATCCGCGGCATCGCCACCGATCAGGAGACCTTCGACGCCGCGCGCGAATTCGTCGCCCGGCTCGGCAAGACCATCGTCGTGGCGGAGGATTTCCCCGGCTTCATCGTCAACCGCATCCTGCTGCCGATGATCAACGAGGCGATCTATACCCTGCATGAGGGGGTCGGCACGGTCGACGCGATCGACACCGCCATGCGCCTCGGCGCCCATCACCCGATGGGTCCGCTCCAGCTCGCCGATTTCATCGGCCTCGATACCTGCCTGTCGATCATGCAGGTGCTCTACGAGGGGCTCGCTGACTCCAAATACCGCCCGTGCCCGCTGCTGGTGAAATACGTCGAGGCCGGGTGGCTCGGTCGCAAGGCCGGCCGTGGCTTCTACGATTATGGCGGCGAACAGCCGGTCCCCACCCGCTAGTCCGGCGGATTCCGGACCGCTGCGACCCTAGATCTCCGCTTCCGGCGGCGTCGGGCAGGTCGACTCCTCGTCCCGGTTCCATCCTCGCGAGGTCCACTCCGCCGCCGGGTGCAGCATCCCCTTGTCGTCCTCGACCGCCTCGAAGAAGGTGAAGCAGTTCTCGCCGTCGCGCTCGACGAAGAAGCACGCCCCGGAAAGGCTCTCGTAGAAGGTGCAGAAGGTATCGTCCTCGACCGTCCATTCGCCGGTATCGGCGCCGTTTATGTCGTGATAGCGGATCAGCCCGTCGTCGAAATAGGTCTCGCTGAAGAACAGGCTGTCGCTATAGACGCCGTCGAGCGTGATCCCGGTGAGGGCCAGGCGGATTTCCGGGCCCAGCATCCGCTTTCCGGCGCCGGCATCGGCCATCGTGACGGTCGCGGCCAGGGTGAGAAGGGCAAGGATCAGACGCATATACATTGACACGATCGGGCGTTCGCGTAGAAGAAGCGCGGATTTTGGGACAAGACCATGAACCCGCGCCCGGCATTGAAGATTGACCCTCGCGGATCGGCGGATCGTCGCCGCGCCGACTCTATGCCGAAACCGCGCACAAAATCCAACTGACATACGTCGACCCGCCGCTGCCTTTTGTCGCTTGGCCTGCCGGCGGGAGGCCACCGGACATGGCCGGAATTCACAGTCATTCGAGCAACCTGGATACGAAGCGGAGCAACAGGATCATGGGCTACAAGGTCGCGATAGCGGGCGCCACCGGAAATGTCGGCCGGGAGATGCTGACCGTTCTCGCCGAGCGCGGTTTCCCCGCCGACGAGATCGTTCCGCTCGCGTCGCGCCGCAGCCAGGGCAGCGAGGTCTCCTACGGCGACCATACCCTCAAGGTGCGCTCGCTCGACAGCTATGATTTCTCCGACACCGATATCTGCCTGATGTCGGCCGGCGGCTCGGTTTCGAAGGAATGGGCGCCGCGCATCGCCGACAGGGGCTGCGTCGTCATCGACAATTCCTCGGCCTGGCGCTACGACGCCGCGGTGCCGCTGATCGTGCCGGAAGTCAATGCCGATGCCGTCGTCGACTTCACCAGGCGCAACATCATCGCCAATCCCAACTGCTCCACCGCCCAGCTCGTCGTCGCGCTGAAGCCGCTGCATGATGCTGCGACGATTTCACGCGTCGTCGTCGCGACCTATCAGTCGGTCTCCGGTGCCGGGAAGGAGGGCGCTGACGAGCTTTTCACCCAGACCCGGGCGGTCTTCGTCTCCGACCCGATCGAGAATCGCAAGTTCACCAAGCGCATCGCCTTCAACGTCATTCCCCATATCGACGTCTTCATGGAAGACGGCGCGACCAAGGAGGAATGGAAGATGGTCGCCGAGACCAAGAAGATCCTCGACCCGAAGATCAAGCTGGTGGCGACCTGCGTGCGCGTCCCGGTCTTCGTCGGCCATTCGGAGGCCGTGGCGCTCGAGTTCGAACGGCCGATCGACCCGGACCGGGCGCGGGACATCCTGCGCGAGGCGCCCGGTTGCCTGGTCGTCGACAAGCACGAGGACGGCGGCTATGTGACCCCTGTGGAAGCGGTCGGCGAGGACGCCACCTATATCAGCCGCATCCGCGAGGACCCGACGGTCGAGAACGGCCTGATGCTGTGGGTCGTCTCCGACAACCTCAGGAAGGGCGCCGCCACCAATGCGGTCCAGATCGCCGAGCTTCTGGTCAACCGCAAGCTGATCCAGCCGAAGCGCGAAGCCGCCTGAGGTCGGCAAATCCGCGCCGTCAGGCAGCCTGGTCGGCGGGCTCCGGCAGCCGAACCGGGCTGACGCACACCTTGCCGCCGCCCTGTGCTTTCGCCTCGTAAAGGGCCTTGTCCGCGAGTGTCAGCACCGCCTCGACCGAGTCGGCCGTCCTCGGCGTTTCGGCGATACCCGCCGACGTGCTGCAGCGCAGGCCGGGCAGGCCCAGCGCCACCACCGCATCCGCGAATGCCTGGCTCAACTGCCCGGCCACCAGATGCGCCTGCACGCCGGTCGTTTCAGGCAATGTGACGGCGAACTCCTCTCCGCCAAGCCGGCCGACGACGTCGCCGGCGCGGAGGCGGCCGATCGCGACTTGCGCGAAGGCCCGTATCACCGCGTCTCCGGCCGGATGGCCGAACCGGTCGTTGACCTCCTTGAAGCGGTCGAGATCGAAGACGATCACCGTCGTCGGACGCCCCTTGCGCGCATTCTGGGCAAACACGGAAAGGCTCGCCTCGAAGAAGGCCCGCCTGTTGCCCAATCCGGTCAACTCGTCGGTGAGCGCGGCGTCGCGGAGCCGGACCTCGACCCGTTCCTTGGTCATGGAAACCAGCAGGAAGGCGATGATCTGGACGAAGACCGCGGATTCCAGCGTGGCGAAACCGAACCACTGCCCGCTGAAGGAGACCTCCCCCGATGGGGTGTTGGCGAGGATGAAGGGTATGCGCGACAGCACCAGGACACCGTGCACGGAAAGAGCGGCCGCTACCGCCAGGCGGGTGACGATGCCGTCCCTGATCGCGACCGCCCGCGCCGCGGCGAAATAGTAGAGGGCCGCCGCCGTCGAAGCGGCGATGACCCGCAAGGTGGGATCGTCGCGGAAGGCCGGCACCTGGCAGGCGATCAGCCAGAGCACCGGTCCGATCAGCGGCACCCGCAATATCACCCGCTGTCCGTTGAAGACCCGCACTGCCACCCATGTCAGCCCGGACCCGAACAGCAGCACGGCCACGCCGATCTCGATCGACAGCCATGACGGAAACGAGGCGCGATGCCCGAGCAACGGACTGGCCGTCGCCACCACCGCGAAACAGGCGGCCATCCACAGCAGGCTGCGTTCGTTGCGATTGAGCCAATAGGCCCATAGCAGGACCGCTGCCGCCGCCGCCGTCGACACCAGGAGCGCCAGGAACATTGTCGGTGGGTCGATCAAGGCACCATCGTCCAGCCGTTGACTTCCCTTCGCGGTCACATGACTGCCCCGGACAATCCCACACCAGGCGTTTCGCGATATTTAACGGCGGTCGGCCGCCGCGCGATCTGTCGGCATGCCCCGAGCGCCCGGCCGAGCGCCGGTCGACGGTCGCGCTTTCGCCGTCCGCACACCTAGTCTCGCCGCATTTCTGTCGTTGACCTTGGCGCGAGAGGGCGTGTCTACGGAGAATTCCTTTGCCGCAATTCGCTGCCCCGCTGTTTGCCCTGATCGGGCTCCTCGTCGTTGCCGGGACGCATTCGATGGCCGCCGCCGATACCGATATCCTCGATACCCACTGGAAGCTGGTCATGGTCAACGGCCAGCCGGCCGAGGCCGGCCGTCGCGAGGCCCACCTGATCTTCAAGCCCGATGGCGGCCTCGCCGGCAGTACCGGCTGCAACAACCTCGCCGCCGTCTATACGCTCGATGGCGACCAGATCGCCCTCGGCCCGATCATGACCACCCGGATGTATTGCCGGGACGTGGCGCGAACCGAGCGCGACCTGCTGAAACACCTGCCCGACGTCGCCAGGTGGACGATCGACGGAGATCGCCTGGAGCTGATCTCCGCCAATGGCGGGGTCGTCGCCGTCCTGGAAAAGACCGGCGGCTAGCCTGGTAAGTCGCGGACATTTGCCTCCCGGCGAAGAGCCAGCGCTCCTCGCCGGGCTTTCCTTCAGGCGACCGGTACGTCCCAGATTTCCTCGGCATATTCGCGGATCGTGCGGTCGGCGGAGAACCACGCCACGTTGGCGACGTTGCGGATCGCCTTGGCCCGCCATGACGACGTCTCGCGCCACATCTCGTCGACCTTGCGCTGTGCCGCGCCATAGGCGGCGAAATCGGCGGTGACCAGGAATCCGTCACTGGTCATCAGGTTGTCGATCAGGCCGCGATAGCGGTTGCGGTCGTTGGGCGAGAAGGTGCCGTCGGCGATGGAATCGAGGACGAAGCGGAGGGTTTCGTCGGCGCCGATGATGGCGCGCGGATTGTGCCCGGTGCGGCGCCGCTCCTCGACCTCCTCGGCGGTGAGCCCGAAGATCACGATATTCTCGGGCCCGACCCGTTCGCTGATCTCGATATTGGCGCCGTCGAAGGTGCCGATCGTGATCGCGCCGTTCAGCGCCAGCTTCATGTTGCCGGTGCCGGAGGCTTCCATGCCGGCCGTCGATATCTGCTCCGACAGGTCGGCGGCCGGCACGACCACCTCGGCCAGGCTGACATTGTAGTTCGGCAGGAACACCACCTTGAGCAGGTCGCGGACGGCCGGGTCGTTGTTGATCACCTTCGCCACGTCGTTGATCAGGCGAATGATCAGCTTCGCCGTCCAGTAGCTCGCCGCGGCCTTGCCGGCGAAGATCTTGACCCGCGGCACCCACTGCCGCTCCGGATGGGCGCGGATCTGGTTGTAGAGGGCGATGGTCTCGATGATGTTGAGGAGCTGGCGCTTGTATTCGTGGATGCGCTTGATGTGGACGTCGAAGAGCGCGTCGGGGCTGACGGCGACGCCGACCCGGTCGCGGATGAGACCTGCGAGCCGCACCTTGTTGGCCCGCTTGATGGTGGCGAAGCGGCCCTGGAACGAGGTGTCGTTGGCGATCGCATTGGCCGCGTCGAGGCGCGTCACGTCGTCGAGCAGCTCGGGCCCGATCGCCTCGACCAGCAGCGCGGTGAGCTCGGGATTGGCCTGCATCAGCCAGCGCCGCATCGTGATCCCGTTGGTCTTGGCGGTGATCCGGTCGGGGAACAGCGTATGGAGGTCGCGGAAGACCGTCTCCTTCATCAGCTCGGTGTGGAGCGCGGATACGCCGTTCACCTTGTGCGAGCCGACGAAGGCGAGCTGGCCCATGCGGACCCGCCGGCCGTTATGCTCGTCGACCAGCGACAGCGAGGCGAGCAGGTCCGCCTCGGCCCCCAGCACGTCGCGCGCCTCGTGCAGGAGCCGCGCGTTGATCTCGTAGATGATCTGCATGTGACGCGGCAGCAGCCGCTCCATCAGCCCGACCGGCCAGCTTTCCAGCGCCTCGGGAAGCAGGGTGTGGTTGGTGTAGCTGATCGTGCCGCGGGTGATCGTCCAGGCCCTGTCCCAGGCAATGCCGTTGAGGTCGACGAGAATCCGCATCAGCTCGGCGACGGCGATCGAGGGGTGGGTGTCGTTGAGCTGGACGGCGACCTTGTCCGGCAGGCTCTCGAGCGAACCGAACTGGTTGACGTGGCGGCGGATGAGGTCCTGCAGCGAGGCCGAGACGAAGAAATATTCCTGCCGCAGGCGAAGCTCCTGGCCGGCCGGGGTCGAATCGGCCGGGTAGAGCACGCGGGTGATCGTCTCCGCCCGCGTCAGGTCGGCGAGGGCGCCGAGATGATCGCCGCTGTTGAATTCCTCGAGGCTGATCGGATTGACCGCGCGCGCGCTCCACAGGCGGAGCGTGTTTACCCGCTCGCCGCGCCAGCCGACGATCGGCGTGTCATAGGCGATGGCGAAGACCTTTTCCTGCGGCAGCCAGCGCTGGAACGCGGCGGCGCCGTCTCCGCCGTCGCTCTCGACGCTGCCGCCGAAGCCGACGTCATAGGCCGCCTCGCGCCGCTCGAATTCCCAGAGATTCCCGTTCGACAGCCAGTCCTCCGGCAGTTCCACCTGCTTGCCGTCGCGGATCTCCTGGTGGAAGAGGCCGTGGACATAGCGGATGCCGTAGCCATAGGCGGGAATGCCGACCGTCGCCATGCTTTCCATGAAGCAGGCGGCGAGCCGGCCGAGGCCGCCATTGCCCAGCGCCGCGTCGGGTTCGAGCGCTTCGATCGCGTCGAGCGAGACGCCGAGATCCCGCAACGCTTCCGAGATCGGCTCGACCAGGCCGAGGTTGGACATCGCATCGCGCAACAGCCGGCCGATCAGGAACTCGACCGAGAGGTAATAGACCCGCTTGGCCTCGGCCCGGTAGGTGCTGCGGGTCGAATCCATCCAGCGGTCGATCGCCCGGTCGCGCACGACCAGGATGGTCGCCGCCAGCCAGTCATGCGGCATCGCGACGATCGGGTCCTTGCCGATCGCATAGGCAAGCTTGTCGACGATCTCGGCCTTGAGGCTTTCGGCGTCGACGCGGCGCGGCTGCGGGTCGATGGCGTCCATATCTGTTCATCCTGCGGCAGGTCGGTCCGACAGCAGACCGGTTGAGGGCCCTGCCTCTAGCGCACAGCTCGAATCATGCCTAGTCCCCATTCCGGCAATCGCGCGGTCCGGGCGCCGCGCCGACGATGCCCGGATGTCCCGAAATGCCCGCTATCCATGGGATTTGGCGGCTTTGACGTTATGGTCTACGATGCCTCGCAAATAACAAAAATCAAACGGGCCGGACTGTCGGGCCACAACAAAGGGGAGGAAGACTTTATGCGACTTGGTGCGCTACTGCTTTCGGCGGCGGTTTCGGTTCTTTTCGTCATGCCGGCGGCCGCCCAGAAGACGACCCTTCGGATCCAGACCCACTACGCCCCCGAGACGATCTCCGGCAAGAATGCCGCGCAATTCGTCGACGACGTCCAGACCATGTCGAACGGCGATATCACCATCGAGATGTTCTATTCCTCGTCGGTGGTCGCGTCGGTCGAGACCTTCGACGCGGCGGCCAACGGCATCCTCGATTGCGACATGACCGGCGGCGCCTACCAGACCGGCAAGAACCCGGCCTTCCAGTTCGTCGGCGACATCATGGGCGGCTATGACACGCCGTTCCAGCAGCTTGGCTGGCTCTACACCGGCGGCGGCCTGGAGGCGGCCCAGAAGCTCTACAACAAATACGGCATGCAGCTCATCGGCTGGTGGGTCGTCGGCCAGGAATCGCTGGCTTCCACCAAGCCGATCCGCGGCGTCGCCGACCTCAAGGACTGGAAGTTCCGTTCCCCGCCCGGCATGGAGACCAAGATCTTCGAGAAGCTCGGCGCGAAGCCTGTCGTGATGGATTTCACGGAGGTCTTCACCGCCCTGCAATCCGGGATCATCGACGGCGCCGACGCTTCGATCCTTGCCAACAACAAGGGCATGGGCCTCTACGACGTCGCCAAGTTCGCGACCTATCCCGGTTTCCACTCGATGCCGTCCGACCACCTCGCCTGCAACAAGGAGGTGTGGGACGCGATGCCTGAATACCAGAGGCGCATCATGCAGGTCGCCATGGGCAACCTGGCGCTTCAGCAGGCCCTGACCTCGGCCAAGGCCAATGCCGAGGCGGCCCGCGACCTCAGGGCGTCGGGCGTCGAGGTCATCGACTGGTCGCCGGAAGACCGCGCGGCGTTCCGTGCGGCGGCGATCGAGACCTGGCCGGAATTTGCCACGACGCCGGAGGCCAAGGATCTGGTCGCCAGCCATCAGGACTATCTCAAGGCGATCGGCGTCCTGCCGGAATAGGTACCGGTGCCAATTCGCGCATAGCATATCGGGCGGGTCCCAATGGGCCCGCCCGGATTGTCTGGGGAGGATGCGGTGGAAGGGCAAAGCCTCTGGCTGGGAGCGCTGCGGCGGCCCATGCGGTACCTGATGATCGGGCTGCTCGTGCTGACCGGGCTGATATGGCTCTGGCTGGTCGTCGGCACGCTGTTTCTCGGCAGCGACGTCAATATGCAGACGATCCTGCGGCCGGGCGACCACACGCTGGTGCGCGTCTTCCTCTGGTTCATTCTCGCCACCTCGCTGGTGACGTCGCTCTATCTCTCCGACACCCGCGGCGCCATCGAGGTCGAGCCCACCGGCCCGCTCGACATCTTCTCGCTGGTCCTCGGCCGGCTGGCGATGATCGCGGTCGTCGTCGTCGTGTGCGTGATGTTTTACGAGGTCGTCGCCCGCTACATCTTCTCGAAGCCGACGCTCTGGGCCAACGAGATGTCGCTGTGGATCGCCGGCTTCATCTTCCTGCTTGCCGGCCTCTACGCGATGCAGCAGCGCAGCCACATACGCATCTACGTCATCTACGACCTGATGCCCCGCTGGGCCAGGAAGACCGCCGATACGATCACCGTGACCCTGATCTGGGCCTTCTTCATCTCCCTTCTGTGGGGCGGCTACAACGAGGTGGTCGCGAAGCTGTTGCGGATGGAGACCTTCGGCACCGCGTGGGACCCGCCGCTTCCGGCCACCGTCAAGGCCGCGATCCTGGTGATCATCGGTCTCGTCGCGCTTCAGGCGACGTCCAACCTGATCGCCGACTGGAACAAGGCGCCCGAGCATCACGGCGCCGACGAGGTCGACGAGCAGGAGATCGAACAGATCCGCAAGGCGGTGGGAGCCAACGGCAATGGTTGATATCGGCACCCTCAGCCTGATCCTTCTCATCCTGATGTTCGTGCTGCTGGCGATCGGCATGCCGCTCGGCTTCGCCTCGGCCTTCCTCGCCGTGGTCACGCTGGTGCTGAAATTCGGCCCCGACCTGCTCTTTGGCGATTTCGGCCGCGGACCGTTGAACGTCCTCGCCCAGGCGATCTACCGGCAGATGACGAACTACGTCCTGATATCGGTGCCCTTGTTCATATTCATGGCGGCGCTGCTGGAACGATCCGGCATCGCACGCGACATGTATTCCTCACTCAACCTGTGGTTGTCGCGCACCCGCGGCGGCATCGCGCTGGTGACCTCGATCATGGCCGTCATCATGGCCGCGATGTCGGGGATCATCGGCGGCGAGGTCGTGCTCCTCGGGCTCATCGCGCTGCCGCAGATGCTGCGCCTCGGCTATAATCAGAAATTCGCCGTCGGCACCATCTGCGCATCCGGCAGCCTCGGCACGATGATCCCGCCCTCGATCGTGCTGATCTTCTACGGCCTGATCACCGAAACCTCGATTCAGGCCCTTTTCACCGCGGCCTTCGTGCCGGGTTTCATGCTGGCCTCCTTCTTCGTCATTTACATCGTCCTGCGGGCCAATCTGCGGCCGGACCAGGCCCCCCTGCCGCCGCCGCAGCCGGGCGATCCGGCGGCCGGCGAGAAACGGCTCATGTTCCTCGCCTTCCTGACCATCCTGGTGGTCTTCATCTCGGGCGCGCTGCTGCTGCGCAACCTGTTCTTCACCCTGACCGGCCAGAACGCGATCGGTCCGGACATCGAGCCGGCCCGGCTCGGCATGGTCGCCGACCTGCCGTGGATCGCCGGCGCTCTGGTGGTCGCGCTGGCGATTCTCGCCCTCTTCGGCCGCGACCGGACGCGGCGCGCCTGGGAGACAGGCAAGGGACTGGTCGCGCCCCTCATCGTCATCGGGGTGGTGCTCGGTTCGATCTATGGTGGCGTCACCGGGATCACCGAAGCCGCCGGCATGGGCGTCATCGCGGTCTTCGTGATCTCGCTGATCCGCCGCGAGATGACCTTCGAGATCGTCTGGGACAGCCTGATGCGGACGCTGAAGTCCACCGGCACGATCATCTGGGTGACGATCGGCGCCGCCGCGCTGGCCGCTTCCTACACGCTCGCCGGCGGGCCGACCTATGTCGCGAATCTGATCACCGGCCTGGAGCTGCCGACGATGGGCATCATCCTGGTCATGATGGTGATCTTCCTGATCATGGGCATGTTCATGGACTGGGTCGGCATCGTCCTCCTGATCATGCCGGTCTTCCTGCCGATCGTCCTCAAGCTGCCCGCCGACCAGATCGGCTTCTTCGGCCACGTCTCGCCCGAGCAGGTCGCGATCTGGTTCGGCGTCACCTTCTGCATGAACATGCAGGTGAGCTTCCTGTCGCCGCCCTTCGGCCCGGCCGCCTTCTACCTGAAGTCGGTGGCGCCGGAGAACATCACGCTGACCGCGATCTTTGCCGGCTTCATGCCCTTCATCGCCATTCAGGTGATCGCTCTGGCGGTGATCCTGTGCTGGCCGCCGATCATCGCCGTCTTCCTGTAGGGCGGC
>NZ_JAGRLA010000039.1 GCF_020442045.1 Bauldia sp.
CAGATGCGGGCGGTGACGCAGAACCGGCCGATGGCGAGCGCCATGGGCATCCGCACGCCCTGGGTCGACGCGCTCACCTTCGGTCTCGGCTCGGGCATCGCCGGGATGGCCGGCGTGGCGCTGTCGCAGATCGACAATGTCAGCCCCAACCTCGGCCAGAGCTACATCATCGATTCGTTCATGGTCGTGGTGTTCGGCGGGGTCGGAAACCTGTGGGGGACTCTCGTCGGCGCCTTCACCCTCGGCATCGCCAACAAGTTCCTCGAGCCCTATGCCGGCGCCGTGCTCGGCAAGATCCTGGTGCTCGTCTTCATCATCCTCTTCATCCAGAAGCGCCCGCGCGGCCTGTTCGCGCTGCGGGGCCGGGCGATCGAAGCATGATCGGCACCTTCTTCAAGAACGGCTTCGACCGCAGCGCGGTGATCGTGATCCTGCTGCTCGTCGCGGCTGCGATCATCGTGCCGGTGCTCAGCCTCTACACCTCGCCGACGAACCCGTTCCATATCCCGAGCTACGCCGTGCCGCTGATGGGCAAGTACCTGACCTATGCGCTGCTTGCCCTGTCGGTCGGTCTTATCTGGGGCTATTGCGGCATCCTCTCGCTCGGCCACGCCGCCTTCTTCGCGCTCGGCGGCTACGCGATGGGCATGTACCTGATGCGCCAGATCGGCAGCCGCGGCGTCTATGGCGATCCGATCCTGCCCGACTTCATGGTCTTCCTGAACTGGAAGGAATTGCCGATCGCCTGGTACGGCTTCCAGTCCTTCCCCTACGCCATGCTGATGGTGATCCTGGTGCCGGGGATACTGGCATTCGTCTTCGGCTGGTTCGCCTTCCGCAGCCGCGTCACCGGCGTCTATCTGTCGATCATCACCCAGGCGATGACCTTCGCGCTGATGCTCGGCTTCTTCCGCAACAACCTTGGCTTCGGCGGCAATAACGGCCTCACCGACTTCAAGGACATCCTCGGCTTCAACATCCAGGCGCCGGAGACCCGGGCGGCCCTGTTCGCCGCCTCGGCGATCGCGCTGATCGTCGCCTACATCATCTGCAAGGCGATCATCGCGTCACGCTTCGGCAAGGTGCTGGTGGCGATCCGCGACGCCGAAAGCAGGACCCGATTCCTCGGCTATCGCGTTGAACATTATAAGCTTCTGGTCTGGACCCTGTCGGCCTGCATGGCCGGGGTCGCAGGCGCGCTCTACGTTCCGCAGGTCGGCATCATCAACCCCGGCGAATTCGAGCCGGCCAATTCGATCGAGGTCGTCATCTGGGTCGCGGTCGGCGGGCGCGGGCTGCTGGTCGGGCCGATCGTCGGGGCGATCGTCGTCAACTTCGCCAAGAGCTGGTTCACCACCGGCGCGCTTGCCCCCTACTGGCTCTTCGCCCTTGGCGGGCTGTTCATCGGGGTGACGCTGTTCCTGCCCAAGGGCATCGTCGGGACGATTGCCGGCCAATGGGACGCCCTGAAACAGCGGCGGGCATCGGCCGAGGCGGAAGCGGGCATGTCGCCGGCGGCCGCGGACGGCCCCCCGGGCGGCCGTCTCAATACCGAACCAGCGGAGTAGGCGGATGGCCGGACCGGAATCCGAAACGCTCCTCTATCTCGACGGCGTCTCCGTCTCCTTCGACGGCTTCAAGGCGCTGAACGAGTTGTCGCTGGTGATCGAGGCGGGCGAGATGCGCGCGATCATCGGCCCGAACGGCGCCGGCAAGACGACGATGATGGATGTGGTCACCGGCAAGACGCGGCCGGACAGCGGCACCATCCTGTTCGACGGCGACGTCGACCTCACCCGGATGGACGAGGCGGCGATCGCCGAGCTCGGCATCGGCCGCAAGTTCCAGAAGCCGACGGTCTTCCAGCAGCATACGGTATGGGACAACCTCGAGCTGGCGCTTGCCGGCCGACGCAACACCCGGTCGGCACTCTTCCGGATCAGCGGCGCCAGGGAGCGGGAGCGGATCGAGGAGTTGCTCGGCATCATCCGGCTCGGTGGCCTCCGCGACGTTCCGGCCGCCAATCTCAGCCACGGGCAGAAGCAATGGCTCGAAATCGGCATGCTGCTCGCCCAGGAGCCCAAGCTGCTGCTCGTCGACGAACCCGCCGCCGGGATGACCGACGCCGAGACCGAGGCGACCGCCGACCTTCTCAGGGAGATCGCCCGGGAGAAATCGGTCGTCGTCGTCGAGCACGACATGACCTTCGTGCGCGCGCTCGGCGTCAAGGTCACTGTCCTCCACGAAGGCTCGGTGCTTTCCGAGGGGACGATCGACCATGTCTCGGAGGACCCGCGAGTGATCGAGGTTTATCTCGGACGATGAGCATCCAGACCGACCCCACCCCGCCGGCCGGAACCACGCCACCCGGCGCGACGACTGCGGCGACGAGCGCGCCGGCGCCCGCCGCTTCGACCGGCGGCGAGCCGATCCTCCAGGCGAAGAATGTCGACCTCTTCTATGGCGCCGCCCAGGCGCTGTGGGACGTGTCGATCTCGGCCGAGGCCGGCAAGGTCTCGGCGCTGATGGGCCGCAACGGCGTCGGCAAGACATCCTTCCTGCGCGCCGTTGTCGGCGAGCAGCCAATCGCCGGCGGAGAGATCCTCCTCGACGGCAAGCCGCTCGCCCGGATGGCGCCGCATGACCGCGCCCGGCTCGGCATCGCCTATGTGCCGCAGGGCCGCGACATCTTTCCGCTCTTAACGGTGAAGGAAAATCTCGAGACCGGCTTCGCGCCGCTGAAGCGCAGCGAAAGGACCATCCCGCGCGACGTCTTCGACCTCTTCCCGGTGCTGGAATCGATGCTGCGCCGCCGCGGCGGCGACCTGTCCGGCGGGCAGCAGCAGCAGCTCGCCATCGCCCGGGCGCTGGTGACGCGGCCGCGCCTCCTCGTCCTCGACGAGCCGACAGAGGGCATCCAGCCCTCGATCATCAAGGATATCGGCCGGGCGATCGAATGGCTGCGCGACCAGGGGACCATCGCGATCCTGCTGGTCGAGCAGTATTTCGACTTCGTCCACGCGCTCGCCGACACCTTCGCGGTGATGGACCGGGGCCAGATCGTGCTCTCCGGCACCCGCGACGAGATGGACCCGGAAAAGGTGCGCGGCCACCTGACGGTGTAGGGCGCGGTCTCGCCAATCCGCGAAGCCACAAGGCGCCTTGCGGCGCTGCCCGCCGCAAGGGAGGGGCCCGCCCGGTCGACTCTTCCGAAGTTAAGCGATAGGCTTTCAATTGAAATTCACGAGGTCCAATCGAATTCGGAGACTTTGAGCAAGGAAACAGCGCCATGGCTGACCCACATGCTCACATCCTGACCCGCGACGATGGCACTTTAGGGGTCATTTCTCCTTTCTACTTCTGTCTCGAAGGAAAGAATTACGGCCCCGGCATGAAGCCCGGGCGAACATGGAGACTGACCGACCAAGCCAATACGTCTGTCACCGCCGTCTGCAAGTCTTCCATCCCGATCGAGAACGAAATCCAGGTTCACATTGAGGCAACCGGCGAGGAACCGCTCGAACACACGCTGTCTCGCGAATACGACGCGGACGGCCTCACGCTGAAGTTCAAGAAATCATTGATCCAGGGCGCGACGATGACCTGGGGAAGCGGGCTGGTCATACCGACCGCGTGGTTCCTGAAGGAGAAAATTGAATCGACCTCCCTGGAAATCGAGCCGATCTCGGGGGGGCCTCTGAAGTTTTCTGCAATGTTCCGTCGATTCAGGGGAGGCCAAATTCCCATTCCCGGCGTCAGCGATCCCGACGAGGCTTCGGTCATTCAAATTGACCAGAAAATCACCGCGGTGAAAACCGGAATTGAAATAGTCGATATCAGTATGTTTTTCGGATTGGGGGTCGGAATCATCGGGGCTGACGGGAGAATAATCAGCAGGACCGTCAAGTATCGGTTGGACGATTTTTCCGACAACTAAGGCCTCCCGTCCTCGAGTCGAAACCTCCTGTCGTCATACGGAGACGTGCCGCGGGCCGGACAACTTGCCGGCAGGCAGGTTCGTTGTCAGTTCCCCCCTCGGGCTTGAGGGAGCACAAGGACGCAAAGGTCCGTGCCTGGTGCGAACGGCATCCGCGTTGGACCTTCCATTTCGTCCCGACGACCTGCTCCTGGCTGAACGCCGTCAAGGGTTCTTCGCGAAGCCGACCGAGCGACGCCCGCAGCGCGGCGTGTTCCATTCCCGCGGCAATCCTAAGAATGCGCGCAAAGCGATGTTCGAAATCATGGGCTCGCCGAATGGCCCACTGCGCTTGTCTGGAAGGCGGCGCCCACACCTCGCCGGTCGTGCCGGCCCGATCTTTTCACGGCCTCCGGCCCGATGGCCCCGACATCGCCGTCGGTCGGCGAACAAAGCTCAGGGCAGGGGCACAGGATCGTCGCTCCGAAGCCGCAGGAACGCGATGAGGTCGGCGCGGTCCTGAACCTCGGGCGTACCCTGTGAGCCCACGATCGCCAGGTGCCTGAGATTCATCTTGTTGCCCGGCGCGAACCGCTTCGGTTCGTAGAGCCAGGCGTTCAGGTCTTCATAGCTCCAGACCCCGCCGACGCGCTGCAATGCGTCACTGTAGAGGAAGGTACCCGATGCCTTGGCACGGCCCACGATGCCCCACAAATTCGGCCCTTCGTCTTTGTCATGTCCGTCCGCCGAGGCATCGTGACAACGCAAGCAACCGCGGTCGCGGTACAGCACCTGGCCGCGCTCGGGATCGGCCGTCGCCAACAGGCCGCTCACCGGCTCGATCGGCACCGGCGGCAGGGCTCCATTCTCGAGCAGCAAGTCGACCACCTCGAAATGCGCTGATGCCCCGGCGAACTCGATCGGCTCCCGTCCCTGGTTGTTCGTCGCCGATACGTCGGCGCCAAACGCCAGCAGCAACTTCACGATCTCCATTTGGCCGCCTTCGGCCGCCAGGTGCAGCAGCGTGTTACCGGACCCGTCCCGCACCGCGACGTCGGCCCCGGCATCCAGCAGCATCCCGGTTACCTCCGGGCTCGAATAGACTGCCGCTTGCAGCGGTGTCAGCCCGATCATGCCGCCCTTGAGATTAACGTCCGCCCCGGCCTCGATCAGCACGCGCACTGCCTCGGCCTCGCCGGCCATCGCCGCCTTGGTCAGCGGCGTGCCGACCATCGTATCCACCTGGTTTACATCGACCCCTTCGGCGACAAGTTCCCGCACCATCTCAACGTCACCATTCCCCGCCGCATCGTGCAACGGCCCTGCGAGAGCCGGTACGCACAGCGAAAGGCCGATCGCGTAAAGCGTTGGTCTGAACATGACGTCCCCAATCTGACATTGAGGCACAGAGCAGGAAGTCTATCACGAACCGCGTTCATCAAGAACCCCGGGGAACCTCCGTCGCGTCAAAGGTCGAACCGACCCAACTCCCGCGAGAGAGGGAGACGGAGGCAGCTTGCGGGCGGCCAGCACCCGGCCATGGCGCCGGCCGCGCCGGCTTTTCTGCGGTAGCAGGGAAGGAGGCAGGAAGACGGGGTCTTGTCCCGCGAACCATGTCCAGGAAGCCGTTTTGTCAAGAGCGGAGATCGATCCGGACCCGGTCACGGCGGCCGCCGAAGGGCATGAACTCGCTGCGGTCATCGGACTCTGGAGCGACCTCTGGACAGGGGCGGCCACGACCGTAGCTTCGCGTCCGCGATCCACGATGAACCGGCGGTACCTTCGGGAAACGGCGGTCCTCGCCGCCACTGCGTGAGCCGCGCGCGAGGGTTCGACGTGCCTGAGTCACACCACTAGATGCTGAAATCGTCGAATTCGACCATCGACTTGTGCAGGTCCTTGAGCTCGAACTTCTTGATGACGAGCTTGTCGCCGTCGCCGAAGTCCAGGACCAGCTTGTTCCCGGTCTCGTGCGCCGCCTTTTTCACCTGTCCGAATCTGGAGGCCAGTGCGGTGTCGATGACGAACTTGTCCTTGTTCTTCTCGACGTCCATCGCCTTGTCCTTGTCGTAGCCCTCGCCGAAGTAGAACTTGTCCCTGGATTTTCCGCCCCAGAGCTTGTCGTTATCGGCCCCGCCATCGAGCCCGTCCTTGCCCTTGTTGCCGTAGAGCTTGTCGCGCCCGTCGCCTCCATAGACCTGGTCGTCGCCGTTGTAGCCGGCGAGCCGGTCGTCGAAGGGCGACCCGTGGATCGTATCGTCATGACGGAAAAGGAACGAAAAATACGCTTCCGGATCGTCAAAGGCGTCGATCAGGGCGGTGATGCCGTAAACCTCTCCCGGTTCCGCGGTGAATGTCTGGTCGGGGATCCGAAGGCCGACCGGCGACAGACCGGCCCCGGTGACGATCTGGTCGACCGTCCCGCCGACGGGGATGCCCTGCTGCAGAATGAAATTGCCTGTGAAGGTTACGTAGTAGTTGTAGGCCTTGATGTCGTAGCTGAGTTCCGTGTGAACGAACTGCCCCGCCTCCCGCGGTCCGGCCGGGAAGATCGATCCGGTGTCCTGGCTGCCCTTGGCGGTCGTATTGGCCGCGACGTTGCTCGAAAAACTGGCCATGATTCCTCCTCAACCGGAGCGTCGTCGATGCTCCAAGCCGTCGATGGCGCGCCGCTCCGCCGCCGATCGCATCCTCCCGCGCGGGCGAACACCCAACACTTTGGCGGGAGGACGGTGGCGATGCAAGCCGGGCCTGCCAACGGGCGTGCCGGCCAATCAGGCAACGAGGCGGAGCGCTTCCGGCGGCTCGACGGTGACGACGACGCTGCCGGTCTTGTGGCGGCCTTCGACGCGGCGGTGGGCGTCCGCAATGCGATCGAGGGGGAAGCGGGAATCGATCACCGGGCGGAGGTCGCCGCGCTCCAGAAGGCCGGCGAGGTATTCCAGGTCCTCGCGGCGGTCGCCGTTGATGCCGATCACCACCTTGCGGCCGCCGGTCATCGCGGTCGTCAGCGACCGGAATATCTCGGTCAGCCCGAATTCGAGCGGGACGTAGACACCCCTTGGCGCGAGCGCCTTCTTCGCCTGGCCGAAGCTGGTGGTGCCGGCGGTGTCGATGATGACGTCGTGGACCGGACCCGCCCCGGTGTAGTCCTCGCGGGTATAGTCGACGACATGGTCGGCGCCGAGCGACCTTACGAGATCGAGATTGCGGGTGCTGGTGACCGCGGTGACCTCGGCGCCGAGGTGGCGGGCGAGCTGGACGGCGAAGACGCCGACCCCGCCCGAGGCGCCGGCGACCAGCACCTTCCGGCCCGGCGTCACCCTGGCGAAGTCGCGGAGGAAGACGAGCGCGGCGAGCCCGCCGAAGGGAACGGCCGCGGCCTCGTCATGGGAAAGCCCCGCGGGCTTCAGGGCGATCGCCGCATCCTCGCCGACCGCGAGATATTCGGCATGGGCGCCGTCGCCGGCAAAGCCGAAGACCTCGTCGCCGACCTGGAAGCGGGTGACCTTGCTCCCCACCACGGCGACGCGGCCCGAGAACTCGGCGCCGAGGACCGGCTTCCCGGGCGCGAAGAGCCCGACCATCAGCCGGCCCGGCAGCCACAGGATGCCGGGAAAGGCGGACGCCCGCATGCGCCAGTCGGCGGTGGTGACCGTCGTCGCCCGGACCTCGACCAGCACCTGATTGTCGGCAACCTCCGGCCGCGCCACCTCGGTGATCCGAATGACGTCGGGGGAGCCATACGTCCTGTAGACAGCCGCTTTCATCGTCGTGTGTCCCGCTTGCTGATAGGTCGATCCCGTTCACGGGCAATGATATATCCATGCGTTTCCCGTAATTGAATTGACCAATTTTCTCCATTTGATATGCAAAAATGCATGGATTGGCGTATGGTCAAATTCGACTGGAACCGGGCGCGAGCCTTTCTCGTCACCGCCGAGGAAGGCTCGCTGTCGGCGGCGGCGCGGGCGCTCGGCCTCGCCCAGCCGACGCTCGGCCGGCAGATCGAGGCGCTGCAGAGGGAACTCGGCGTCGTCCTCTTCGAGCGGGTCGGCCGCGGGCTTCAGCTGACGCCGAACGGGCTCGATCTGGTCGAGCATGTCAAGGTGATGGGCGAGGCGGCGAGCCGCATGTCGCTCACCGCCTCAGGCCGGTCGCAGACGCTTGAAGGGCCGATCAGCATCTCGGCGAGCGAGGTCTATTCCGCCTTCCTGATGCCGCCGATCATCGCCAAGCTGAGGCAGGTGGAACCGGGGATCACGATCGAGATCGTCGCGACCAACACGGCGAGCGACCTGCTGCGCCGCGAGGCCGATATCGCGATCCGCAGCTTCCGGCCGGCGCAGCCCGAGCTGATCGCAAGGCATGTCCGCGACGACCGCGGCCGGCTCTATGGAAATGCCGCCTATCTCGACGCGATCGGCAACCCGTCGGCCTCCGACGACCTGACGGACGTCGCGTTCATCGGCTGGGACCGCACCGACGCGCTGATCGGCTACCTCAAGGGGCTGGGGCTCGACCTGACGCAGGATCACTTCCCCATCGTCACCGAGAACCAGCTCGTCCAGTGGCAACTGGTGAAGCAGGGCGCCGGGATCGGGGTGATGACCGAGGATGTCGGCGACAACGAGCCGACCGTCCGGCGCGCCTTCCCGGAAATCGATCCGGTGCCGATCCCGATGTGGCTGACCACCCATCGCGAGGTCGGCACCAGCAGGCGGGTGCGCTTCGTCTTCGACCTTCTGGCGGACGAATTGAAGCGCGGCTAGCCGGTGGCGCGGCCTCAGCAGGCCGGCACCGCCGGCGGCGTCACCGCCGGCACGATGTTGCGGCCAAGCACCCGGGTCACGCCTCCGGCCTGCCCGGTCCAGGCATTGAACGCCGCCCGCAATCCCCGCGCCGCGAGCCTCGCGGCGGCGGCCTGGCGGTTCGCCGGAAACGCGTTGCCAAGATCGTGACTCGTGGTTCCGGCCGGCTGCCAGAACTCGTCGGTCCAGAACCAGAGGCACTTGTTCTGGCAGCAGTAGTTCCAGTCATAGGTGAAGTAAGGCTGGGCCTGTCCGTTGACGTTTCGCGTCCCCGACGTGCCAATGACCATCTGCCAGTTTCCGGCGGTACAAGCCGACGAACAGGGGGAGATCCACGCCAGCGCGATCGTCTGCATGACGATCGCCATCCTGAGCAGGCCGCCGGCAAGCTCGGCCGCGCGTTCGCCGGACGTCTCCGCCGACCGTTTGAGCGCGGCAATGTCGACGCTCTCGCGGATGACCGCCGCGGCGGAGCTCGATCCGGCCCCGCTCCGCGACCTTCGTCCCCCGCAACACGACGCCGCCCGCAGGGCATTGTCCGGCCAGGTGAATGCGCGGTCGGTCACGGCCACGCCGATCGCCGCCTCGACGGAAAGTGCATCGAGAAAGAAACGATGCGCTATCTCGCCGGCCTCGTCCTGGGCGGAGGCGATCTCGGCCAGGAGGGCGTCGCGATCCGCCCCCTCATCGCCGTGAGAACACGGAAGCCGCAGGCTGTTGGCGGCGACCACCAGGGAATCGCTGATCTCCATCAGCGCCGAGGCGAGGTCGATACCGAGGCCAAAGGCGTCCTCATCGGACAGGGCCTTGCGGACGGCCGCCTTCGCGACATCGGCGGCCGCCAGCGTGCTGGTGGCGAAGGTGTCGAGGAGGCCGACATTGGTGCCATCGAAGGCCGCGACCTGCCTGGACAGGTCCTGCAGGCCGAAACCGACTTCGGAAAGCACGGCGGCCGAGGTCGACTTCTTCTGCGCTGCCTTGGCGATCGACTTCACGCCGCGGGCAAAGACCTCAGTGACTTTTGCTGTATCGGATGAAGAACGGCGAGCCGAAGCGCGGCGTTTTGCTGCCATGGCGACTACCTCCGAATTTCAACTGGCCCGGCCAGTCGACGTTCAAGCTTTCGTACGCGATGGAATATTCATCCTGCACGGAACCGAAAAGAAAGACAATCGGAAGGGAGTGAAAAACAATTCAAGGCAATCGAACGAAGATTTTCGTGTTGAAGAAATCTATCTCTCCGACGAACGAACTTGTTTCAAATTGGGCGGCGAACCCTGGCGGAGGGGCGACGAGCGCGGCGATCAGGCCGACCGCTTCCAGGCCGGCGGACGCTTGTCGATGAAGGCCTGGACGCCTTCCAGCGCCGCCTCGTCCATCATGTTGCAGGCCATCGCCTCGCCGGCGATCGCATAGGCCTCGGCGATGCCGGTCTCGATCTGGCGATAGAACTGCTCCTTGCCGATGGCGACGGCGACGCGGGGCTTCTCGATGATGCGGCCGATCAGGGCATCGACCTCGCCGTCGAGGCTTTCGAGCGGAGCGACGCGGTTGACGAGACCGCGCGCCCGCGCCTCCGCCGCGTCGATGAAATCGCCGGTCAGCAGCATCTCCATCGCCTGCTTGCGCAGGACGTTGCGGGAGAGCGCGACGCTCGGCGTCGAGCAGAAGAGGCCGTAGTTGACGCCGCTGACGGCGAAGCGGGCGTCGTCGGCCGCGACCGCAAGGTCGCACATGGCGACGAGCTGGCAGCCGGCGGCGGTGGCGATGCCGTGGACGCGGGCGATCACCGGGACCGGCAGGCGCTGGATGGCGAGCATGGTCGCGGTGCAGTCGGCGAAGAGCGTCTCGTAATAGCCCTGCGAGGGCGAGGCGCGCATCTCCTTGAGATCATGGCCGGCGCAGAAGGCCCGGCCCGCCCCGGCGATGACCACGACCCGCGCCTCCCCGTCACTGGCGACGCGCTCGAGCTCGGCCCGCAGGGCGGCGAGCATCGCCTCGGAGAGTGCGTTGAAGGCCCTGGGACGGTTGAGCGTCAGCCGGACGACGCCGCGCGCGTCGCGCTCGGCGAGGACGATGGGTTGATCTGTTTCGGACATGGGAAGTCTCCTTTCGGCGGCGTCAGCCGGCCGGATCGATGGCGCTCGCGGACTGTGCCCGGTCACGGAGCAAATGCTTCTGGATCTTGCCGGTCGCGGTCTTCGGGATGGGTTCGAAGCGGATGGCGCGCGGCAGCTTGAAGCCGGCGAGATGGAGGCGGCAATGGGCGATCAGCTCGTCGGCACCGACCGCCTCATCGGGCCGGAGCTCGACGAAGGCGAGCGGCGTCTCGCCCCATTTCGGATCGGGCATCGCCACCACGGCGCAGGCCGCGACCGCGCGATGGCGATAGAGGACGTCCTCGATCTCGATCGAGGAGATGTTCTCGCCGCCGGAGATGATGACGTCCTTGCTGCGATCCTTGATCTTGACGTAGTGGCTGTCGTCGATCACCGCGAGGTCGCCGCTGTGGAACCAGCCGCCCCGGAAGGCGGCCTCGGTCGCCTCGCGATTCTTCAGATAGCCCTTCATGGTGATGTTGCCGCGGAACATGATCTCGCCCATCGTCGCGCCGTCGGCGGCGAGCGGCTCCATCGTCTCCGGATCGCGCACCGACATCCCCTCCTGGAGCGGATAGCGCGCCCCCTGGCGGCCGTTGAGGCGGACCTGCTCGGCGAGCGGCTCGCGCTCCCATTCCGGACGCTTCACGCAGACCGAGGCGGGACCATAGACCTCGGTGAGGCCGTAGACATGGGTGATATCGAAGCCCATCCTCGCCATGCCCTCGATCATCGCGGCGGAGGGCGAGGCGGCGGCGACCATGCCCTTGACGCGATGGCCGATGCCCTCGCGCAGCGACGGATCGGCGTTGATCAGCATGGTGTGGACGATCGGCGCGCCGCAATAGTGGTCGGCCTTGTGGTCGCGGATCGCGGCGAAGATGGCCGCGGCCTCGACCTTGCGCAGACAGACATGGGTGCCGCCGAGGAGCGCCATGGTCCAGGGGAAGCACCAGCCGCTGCAGTGGAACATCGGCAGGGTCCAGAGATAGACCGCGAAATTCGGCATCGCCCAGGTAACGGCATTGGCGACCGCGTTGAGATAGGCGCCGCGGTGGCTGGTGACGACGCCCTTCGGCGCGCCGGTGGTGCCGGAGGTGTAGCTGACGGCAATCGCATCCCATTCGTCAGCCGGGCCCTCGAGGGCGTCAAGCGGTTCATGGGCGGCGAGCAGGGCCTCGTATTCGTGGGCGCCGAGCCGCTCGCCGGGACCGTCATATTCGCTGTCGCAGACGTCGATGACGATGAGCCCGCGGCCGTGCTCGCGCTCGAGGATGCGGAGCGCCTCGGCGACGACCGGCGAGAACTCGGTATCGGTGATGAGAACCGATGCCTCGCAGTGATTCATCTGGAAGGCGAGCAGCGCCGCATCGAGGCGGGTATTGAGGGCGTTGACGACGGCACCGAGCGCGGGAAGCGCGTAATGGGCCTCGAGCATCTCCGGCGTGTTGGAGAGCATGGTGCTGACGGTGCTGTTCCGCCCGACACCGAGGCTCCGCAGCGCGGCAGCGAGCCGGGCCGAGCGATCGCGCGTCACCGCCCAGTCGTATCGCCGGCGCCCGTGGATGATCGCCGTGCGGTCGCCGAATATCTCGGCGCTGCGCTCGACAAAGCTCACCGGTGAAAGCGGGACGAAATTCGCCGCGTTGCGCTCAAGGCCCTCGTCGAAAATGCTCGTCATACCGTCGGCGACCTCCCTGCCATCCGCCGGGCCGGACTATGTCACGAGCCGGCGAAAATGCCGAGAGGCAGAGCCGGACGGAAAGGCGGATCGCCATTCAGGAGGCGTCTTCGCCGGCGGGCTCCGGTTCGAGCGGCACCAGCGCCGCTACGATCCCCGCCCGGTCGGGCTCGAGGAAGGACGGAAGCTGGAGCGCGGAACCCAGCGCCTCCGGCGCTTCGTCGACGGCGAAACCGGGCAGATCGGTCGCGATCTCGAAAAGCACGCCACCCGGCTCGCGGAAATAGACGGAGCGGAAATATTTCCGGTCCTTCTGCTCCGTCGGCCAGAGGCGGAATTCGTCGGCAAGCCGCTCCGCCATCGCGGACTGGGCCTCATCGTCGGCGGCGCGGAACGCGACGTGATGCACCGAGCCGCGTCCCGAGCGGCCGGCGAGGAAGCCGCCGACCTCGTGGATATCGACAATGCCGCCGGCTTTCGCCCCCTCGGCGCGGAAGCGGTGGATGCCGCCTTCGCGGCCGGCGGCGACGAAGCCAAGCACATCGGTGAGGATCGCCGCGGTGGGCGCAGCCTCGCCGAGCATCAGCGTGACGCCATGGAAGCCACGGATCGCATGCTCCGCCGGGATGCCTCCGCCGGTCCGGGCGGCCTCCGCCTCCGCACCGGCGACGCCGACCAGGGCGAGGCTGGTGCCGTCGGGATCGGTGAAACGCAGCACCGGCTCGCCGAAACGCTTCGCCGGCGCATCATGCGACACGCCGTGCTCGATGAAGCGGTGGAGCCAGTGGCCGATCGACACGGCCGGAACCCGGAAGGCGGTCTCGCTGGTCTCGCCGACGCCGCGCCGGCCGGGGGCCGCATGCTCCCAGGGGAAGAAGGTCAGGATCGTGCCAGGGTTGCCGGCCTCGTCGCCGAAATAGAGATGCCAGGTCAGCGGATCGTCGAAGTTGACGGTCTTCTTGACCAGCCGGAGACCGAGGACACGGGTGTAGAAATCGAGATTGCGGCTCGCCCTCCCCGCGATGGCGGTGACGTGATGAATACCGGCCATGGCCGATCCTCCTTTTTCGGGAACGGCCCCTTCACTGCCGCCCGGGGTGCGTTTCAGCTTTCGACTCACGAACGGGCGCCGCTACCTCAATGGCAGGACCAATATCTTCTTCGCTGCCTCGCGCTCGCGAACCGTTCGAATCCAGCGCTCAAGATGTGGCCGCGCCGTTCTGTCGACAGGCAGCCCCATCCATCGATGGGCGATGACGGCAAGGCATATGTCGGCCATCGAAAAATGCGCGCCATTGGCGAACTCCTTGTCCGCCAGATGCCGGTCCAGGATTGCCACATAGGTTTCCGTCTTCGCCAGCGACTCGTCGATTTGACCAAGATCGCGCCTCGGCCTTTCGATACGGACAAGCTGCTGGAAGGCGGGACGCAAGGCCGAATAGAATTGAAGGTTCGCCCAATCCATCCACCGATCCGCAAGGGCACGCTCCTGAAGATCGGCCGGATAGAAGAATGCATCGCCATATCTGGCGCCAAGATAGCGAACGATCGCGTTCGATTCCCACAATATGAAGCCGCCGTCGTCAATAACCGGCACCAAGCCATTGGGGTTGAGCATCCTGAAGTCCGGCGTCCTTGTCCCGCCATGCTCCATGCCCGCCGGGACAAGGTCATAGTCGACACCGAGTTCCTCAACCGCCCAAACGACTTTCTGGACATTGTTGGACTTCAGTCCGCCCCAGATGGTCAGCATGGAGTGTTGTCCTCCAGATTTGCGTCAACGCGAAGTCTATTCCCAGTTGGCGGCTATCGTCGTGAAAAAGGCTGAAATGCCGGACAGGCTACCGTGTCGGGTTTCGCAACCCGCCGCTGTCGCGTCATCGACAACGCGCCCGGGCAATCGACGAATTGTCTATTGACGGACGGCAGCATGCCGGCGATCCGCATCGCCGCGACCGTCATCTGCCGGATCGGACGATGAACCCCGAGCCTAGACAGGCATGCGCGAAAAAGAAGCCAGCCGGCCGGTCAGGCGGCGACGCATGCCCGGTATGCGGCGACCATTCCGGCCGCCCGCGCGGCGACGTCATCGGCGGTCATGCCCGGCTTGAAGAGGCTGGAGCCGATTCCGAAGCCCGCCACGCCGGCCGCGAGATAATCGCCGATAGTCGATGCATCGACGCCGCCGACGGCAAGGAGCGGCAGGTCCGGCGGCAGGACCGCGCGCATCGCCCTGATGCCGGCCGGACCGAGGATATCGCCAGGAAAGAACTTCAGGGCGTCGGCCCCGGCCGCGATCGCGCCGAAGGCCTCGGTGGCGGTAAAGACACCCGGAAAGGAGGCGAGGCCCGCGGCCTTCGTGGCGCGGATCACCGCGTCGTCACGGTTCGGCGAGACGATGATCCTTCCGCCCGCGGCGGCCACCGCCTCCACCTGCTCGACCGCCAGCACCGTTCCGGCACCGACGATGGCGCGGTCCCCCGCCTGCCGCGCCATGATCGCGATGCTGTCGAGCGGATCGGGCGAATTGAGCGGCACCTCGAGCACGCCGATGCCGGCCGCAATCAGCGCCTCGAGCACGGCCTCCGCCTCTTCGGGCCGGATGCCGCGGAGGATCGCGACAAGCGGCAGATGACCGGCGAAAACATCCCTCGTCATCGGCTCTCTCCGGGCAGGAAGCCTATCCCGCGGGCGAGCGACACGAGCCCGGCAAGGACCATCTCGCCGCCATCGAGGGTCCCGGTCGCGAAGCCGGCGACCTCGAAGGCCCGGTGGTAGGCGCGCGCCAGCGAGCGCGCGCCGACGATGCCGATCGCCGTGCCGTCCTGGAGGCGGCCGGCGGACCTGGCCGCGGCGATCTCGCCGCCGATGACAATGCCGGAGAGATAGGCGCGGTTGGCGTGGAGGTCGACATCGTCGAGAAGGTATCGGGCGCGCACCGAGAAGACGGCGGCGAGAAAGGGGAGCCCCTCGACGACCATACGGCGGACACCGAGCGCGAAATCCGGCGACGTCGCGAGGTCGCCATCCTCCCCCGTCACGGAATGGCGAAGGAAGGACTGATGCGCCAGCAGGTGAAACAGCTCGCCGGTCAGGAAGGTCTGGAAGTCGGCGATCGCCCCCTCGCCGATCGTCGCCCATTTCGAATGGGTGCCGGGGAGGATGGCGAGGCCCCGATAGCCGCCGGGGCGCTCGAGCAGGCCGACCATCTGGGTCTCTTCGCCGCGAATGACATCGCCGTCGCGGTCCGGGGAGCGGACCATGACGCCGGGGACGATGGCGACCGGCCGGCCCTTCGCCGTCTCGAAGCGCAGGATGCCGGCGGCGATCGCGGCCGGGGTTGCCGGGCAGGCGACATAGGGCGCCTCCCGCCAGCCCTGACGGCTGCCGATCATCCCCGCCATGATCGCCGGAACCGCGGGCCATTCGGCGACCAATCGCTCGAACGCCGCTTCATGGGTGCCGGCCGCGACCTTTCCGATGCCGTCGTCGCTGCCGGCTTCGGCAAGCACCGCGCCGCCGGCCGAGAGCAGCATCGCGCGGAGCCGGCTGGTGCCCCAGTCAACCGCGATGAGAGCGGCCTGGTCGTTTGAAGTCATGCCTGCCGAATATCCCTTCCCGTCGCGTCCGGCGAGTGCCGGAGCCCGCCGCGCTTGTGTGGCAAGCGCGGCGACGCGTCAACCCATGCGGCAACCGGTCAACGGCCGGGGGCCGGCCCGGTCGAGCCGCGAATGATCAGGTCGACCGGCCAGAGCTCCTGGAGCGTGCCGGGCGAGCGGCCGGTCAGGAGATCGATCGCCATCTCGGCGACCCGCGTGCCGGCGGCGCGGATCGGCGACCGGGTGGTCGACATGGGCGGCACCATCCGATCCGGATTGAGAAAGGGGAAGACGTCGTCATGGGCAATGATCGAGACGTCCTGGCCCAGCACGAGGCCGGCGCTGCGCAGCGCGCGGAAGGCGCCGAGCGCCAGCATCATGCTGCCGACGACAATCGCGGTCGGCGGCTGCGCCTCGGCGAGGAAGCGCTCGGTTGCCCGGTAGCCGACCTCGTCGGTCATCGTGCCGCTGGCCATCAGCCGGGGATCCGCCTGGATGGCGCGGGCTTCCAGCGCGCTGCGATAGCCGCGCTCGCGATACACCGCATAGCTGAAGCGCGAATCGCCGTTGATCAGCGCAATGCGTTGGTGACCGAGATCGAGAAGGTGTTTGGTGGCATGCCGGAAGCCGCCCTCGTTGTCGATGTCGAGCCAGGCATGCTGGGCGTCACTCTGAGTGCGGCCGTGAACGACGAAGGGGCAACCGAGCTCCATCAGCAGCGGCACGCGCAGGTCGCCGACCACCGGGCTCGACAGGATGATGGCATCGACCCGTGTCCCGCCCGCCATGCGCCGGTAGCTCGCCAGCTCGTCATCGCCGGAGGTCGGCGACAGCACGATGTCGATCTCGTCCTCAATGAGTCGCTCGCCGATGCCGGCAAGAAACTCGACGAAATGCGGGTCGACGAGAAGGTTGCGGTTGGACGGGAAGACGGCGCCGATCGCGCCGGCACGGCCGGTCGCCAGCCGGCGGGCGCTGGCGTTTGGCCGGTAGTCGAGCCGCCTTGCGGTCTCCAGCACCCGCTGCCGGGTCTTCTCGTTGACCTCCGGATAGCCGTTCAGCGCGCGGCTCACCGTCGTCGGCGACAGCCCGAGCTGCCTGGCCAGATCCTTCAGCTTGATCAATTCGGCGTTCCTCCGAATCCGACATTCAAAGCGCTTTCAAATCACGATGCAAGTGGCCGCGCCGCCGATGGCGTCTCCGCCCCGCAAGGCGTGTCATCGGCGCCGGCCGCCACCGTCCTCCCGCAGAGCGAGAACCATTGATTCTGTTGGGATTACCCTGCGCCCGCGGGAATGCCCTCCCATGCGCCCCGGCCCGCGCAACTTGACACGCTCCGGTGTTGTCGGCGATATTTGTCCAAAGCGCTTTGGATTTTTGGCTTCTGGAGCGTTTGGAGGGAGGAGACATGGACGATCCGCGCGCCAGCCCGGCGCCGGCCCGTCGACGAGTCCTTCCGCGCCGTGTTTGAAGCTTTCAGGGAGGAAACCGCAATGAAGCTTCGCAACGCCCTACTCGCATTCACCGCAGGATTCGCGCTAACGGCCGGCCAGGCCGCGGCGGCGGACCTTGCGATCGTTTCCGGTGCCGTCGGCGACGACCTTCAGACCCTCCGCTACCAGCTCGACGAGTTCGAGAAGGCGAGCGGCAACAAGGTGTCGATCGTCTCGATGCCGCCATCGACCTCCGACCAGTTCGGTCAGTACAAGTTGTGGCTCGCGGCCGAGAATCCCGACATCGACGTCTACCGGACCGACGTCATCTGGGCCCCGCAGCTCGCCAACCAGTTCGTCGACCTGACCGAGGCGACGAAGGACGTCATCGGCGATCACTTCCCTGCGATCGTCGAGTCGCAGACGGTGAACGGCAAGCTCGTCGCCATGCCGTATTTCACCGACGCTCCGGCGCTCTACTACCGGACCGACCTGCTCGAGAAGTATGGAAAGGACGTCCCGACGACATGGGCGGAACTGACCGCGACAGCCCAGGAGATCATGGACGCGGAGCATGGTGCCGGCAACACGGGCCTGTACGGCTTCGTCTTCCAGGGATCGGCCTATGAGGGGCTGACCTGCGACGCGCTCGAATGGGTGATGTCAAACGGCGGCGGCCAGATCGTCGAGCCGGACGGATCGATCTCGATCAACAACCCGAAGGCCGCGGAAGCCATCGAGATGGCCAAGGGCTGGGTCGGCACGATCGCCCCGGAAGGCGTGCTCGCCTACAAGGAAGAGGATTCGCGCGGCGTCTGGCAGACCGGCAATGCGGTCTTCATGCGCAATTGGCCCTACGCCTATTCGCTTGGCAACAGCGCGGACTCGGCCGTGAAGGACAAGTTCGACGTGAGCACCCTGCCGGTTGGCCCGAGCGGTTCCCGTCCGGCCTCCACGCTCGGCGGATGGAATCTCGCCGTCTCCAAGTATTCGGCCCATCCCGACGAAGCGATCGAACTGGTCAAGTTCCTCGCTTCCAAGGACATGCAGAAATACCTCGCCCTCCAGTCCTCACGCCTGCCGACGATCCAGTCGCTCTACGAGGATCCGGATATCATGGAGAAGCAGCCGATCATCCCGCGGTGGAAGGAGGTCTTCCTCAACGCCGTGCCGCGGCCGTCGGCCCCGACCCAGAAGAAGTATAACGAGGTGTCGACCGAGTTCTGGACGGCCGTCCATGCCACTCTTTCCGGTGACGGCTCGGCGGCGGACAACCTCAAGAAGCTCGAAGCGAAGCTGAAGCGCCTCAAGGGCTCCGCCTGGTAGGCGCCTGCGACGAAACCCGTCGGCGGTGGCGCCTATCCACCGCCGATGGTGCATCGCCGGCTTAGCCGGCTTGCCCGATAATGCTGGTCGATGCATTGTAGCCTTCCTCCTGACGGGAGGGCCCGAGGCATCGACAAAAAAGGCGGGGCCAGGGGGATGAAGCGCGAATCTCAGCTATCCAGGCAGCGCAAGCGGGCGGCCTGGCTGTTTCTGACACCGATGCTTGCGGTGCTGGCGGCGGTTGCGCTCTGGCCGCTCCTCAAGACGATCTATTTCGGCTTTACCGACGCGTCCCTGGACGACCTCGCCGGGGCGCGGTGGATCGGCTTCCGGAATTTCCTCGAATATGTCGATTATGGCGACGGTACCGGCGAGTATTACGGCCTGCTCGCCGACCCGACGTGGTGGAACGCGGTTCGCAACACCCTCTTCTTCACGGTGGTCTCGGTGGTCTTCGAGACCATCCTCGGGATGATCGTCGCGCTGGTGCTGAATGCCAATTTCCGCGGACGCGGCTTCATGCGCGCCGCCATCCTGATCCCCTGGGCCATTCCGACGATCGTCTCGGCAAAGATGTGGGCGTGGATGATGCACGACCAGTTCGGCATCCTCAACGACATCGGGCTGAGCCTCGGGCTGATCTCGACGCCGATCGCCTGGACCGCGTCCGCCGACACGGCGATGGCGGCGGTGATCATCGTCGACATCTGGAAGACGACGCCGTTCATGGCGCTGCTGATCCTCGCCGGCCTGCAGATGATCCCCGGTGACATCTACGAAGCGGCCCGCATCGACGGCGTCAATCCGATCAAGGTCTTCTGGAGGGTGACGCTGCCGCTGGTGCGGCCCGCCCTCATGGTGGCGGTGATCTTCCGCGGCCTCGACTCGATGCGGATCTTCGACCTGATCTACGTGCTGACGCCCAACAACGCGCAGACGACCTCGATGTCGGTATACGCGCGACAGAACCTCTTCGAGTTCGACAAGTTCGCCTACGGCTCGGCCGCGTCGACGCTGTTGTTCCTGACCATCGCGATCATCACCATCCTCTATATCTGGGCCGGCCGGGTCAGCTTCGACGGGGGACGCTGAGCGATGAAGCTGATCAAGAATCTCCTCTTCTACGTGCTGGTGCTGGTCATCGCGGTGATCGCGATCTTCCCGTTCTATTACGCGATCGTCACCTCCTTCAAATCCGGCACCGCGCTGTTCGAGGTCGACTACTGGCCGAAGGTGATCTCCCTCGCCAACTACATCTCGGTGCTGACCACGGGCAACTTCCCGCGCAACTTCCTCAACTCGGTCATCGTCTCGACGGCGGTCGTGGCCATCTCGCTGCTGCTGGCGATCACCGCCGCCTTCGCGCTTGCCCGGGTCCGCTTTCGCGGCCGTTCGCTGCTGCTCCTGACCATCCTCTCGGTGTCGATGTTCCCGCAGATCGCGGTGCTCGCCGGCCTGTTCGAGATGATCCGCGGGATGGGCATCTACAACTCGCTGCTCTCGCTGGTCTTCTCCTACATGATCTTCACCCTGCCCTTCACGGTGTGGGTGCTGACCACCTTCATGCGCGACCTGCCGATCGAGATCGAGGAAGCGGCGATCGTCGACGGCGCCAAGCCCTGGACGATCGTGACCAAGGTCTTCATGCCGTTGATGTGGCCGGCGCTGGTGACGACGGGGCTGCTCGCCTTCATCGCGGCCTGGAACGAGTTCCTCTTCGCGCTGACCTTCATATCGAATGACGTGCAGCGCACGGTCCCGGTGGCGATCGCCCTGATTTCCGGCGCATCGGAATTCGAGGTGCCGTGGGGGAATATCATGGCGGCCTCGGTGATCGTCACGGTGCCGCTTGTCGTGCTGGTCCTCATCTTCCAGCGCAAGATCATCTCCGGCCTAACCGCCGGCGGCGTCAAGGGCTGAACGCCACAGACGGCGGCATGGCCTGAAGGAGAAAGACAGGATGGCCGATCTAACCTTAAGTCAGGTCCGCAAGGCCTTCGGCGCAGTCGAAGTGATCAAGGGTGTCGACCTGAACATCCAGTCGGGCGAGCTCATCGTCTTCGTCGGGCCGTCGGGCTGCGGGAAATCCACGCTGCTTCGCCTCATCGCCGGGCTCGAGGACATCACCTCGGGGACGCTGCAGATCGACGGACGGACGGTCAACGACCTGCCGCCGTCGGAGCGCGGAATCGCCATGGTGTTCCAGTCCTACGCGCTCTATCCGCACATGACCGTCTACGACAACATGGCCTTCGGCATGCGGTTGGGCGGCGGTGGCAAGCAGGAGGTCGAACAGCGGGTGCGCGCCGCCGCGGAAATCCTGCAGATCACGCCATATCTCGACCGTCTGCCCAAGCAGCTCTCCGGCGGGCAGCGGCAGCGCGTCGCGATCGGCCGCGCCATCGTGCGCGACCCGCGCGTCTTCCTCTTCGACGAACCGCTGTCCAACCTCGATGCCGCCCTGCGCGTCGCCACCCGCATCGAGATCAACAAGCTCCATGAGAGCATGCCCGACACAACGATGATCTATGTGACCCACGATCAGGTCGAAGCGATGACGCTCGCCGACAAGATCGTGGTCCTCAATTTCGGCACGGTCGAGCAGGTCGGCGGACCGATGGAGCTCTATCTCGATCCGGCCAATCTGTTCGTCGCCAAGTTCATCGGGTCGCCGTCCATGAACACGGTTCCGTGCGTCATCGAACAGGGCGGCTCGCAGCCATCCGTAAAGCTCGATTCGGGGCGCTCGGTCGAACTCAACGCGGATGTGCCGGAGAGCGCCAAAGGGGCCAATGGTACGTTCGGCGTTCGTCCGGAAGACCTGACCGTTACCGACGGCGGCGACGCCATCTTCGAGGGGACCGTCGACATCGTCGAGAAGCTCGGCGAGGTGACCCTCCTCTACGTCAATTGCGGAGACCCCGAAGCGCCGATCGTCGCCAAGCTCGAGGGCATCTCGCTGGTCAAGAAGGGCGAGAGCGTCGGCCTGACGGCGCCGACGGAGGACCTGCACGTCTTCGACGCCAAGGGCGTCGCCTATAAGCGCAGGCGGACCTGACCGCCGGAAACCACCGTCCGGGGGGTTCCAACCGATCTGGCGGCGCTGGCTGAAATCTTTTTCTCCCGCCAGCGCCGAGATTGGAACCGGCGGCTTCGTTCGCCACGCCGCTATTCACTAAATCTGTTCACGGGACATGGCTCGCGCCGTTTTCGCGGCCGGGCCGTTCGTCGTGGAGAACAGGATGCCGGAAGATAAGCGGAAACTCGGGGTCTTCCCCGCCTTCCACAAGGTCGAGGGGCGACGCGTGGTGGTGGTTGGCGGCGGCGAGGAGGCCGCGGCCAAGATCCGGCTGCTGGCCGAGACCAAGGCCACGATCGTCGTCTTCGCCGAGGCGCTGGAGACGCGCACCGGCGTCGACCTGATCGCCGCCCATGGCGACTGGCAGGCGCGGCTGCCGGGCGTCGGGGACCTCGACGGCGCGGCACTGGTCTTTGCCGCGACCGGCTCGGAGGAAACCGACGGCGCCATCCGGGCGCTTGCCCGCGAGGCGGGGGTGCCGATCAACGTCGTCGACCGGCCGGAGCTCTGCGACTTCTACACCCCGGCGCTGGTCAACCGCGCGCCGCTCGCCGTGGCGGTCGGCAGCGAAGGGGTCGCCCCGGTGCTTTCCCGCCACGTCCGGGCGCGGATCGAGGCCCTGCTCGCGCCGGCCTTCGGCGACCTCGCGCGGCTCGCCGACAAGCTTCGGGGTGGCGTGACCAAGACGCTTGCGACGGCGACCGACCGGCGCCGCTTCTGGGCGCGGTTCTTTTCCGGCACCGTCTCCGAGCACGTCTTCGCCGGGCGCATCGACGAGGCGGAAGGCGAAGCGCTGAAGATGCTCGAGATCGGTCCCAACCTCGCCGGCCATGTCTCGCTGGTCGGCGCCGGACCGGGCGCGGAGGACCTCCTGACGCTGCGGGCGCAGCGGGCACTGCAGGAGGCCGACGTGATCGTCCATGACCGGCTGGTGCCCGAGGCGATCGTCGCCCAGGGCCGCCGGGACGCGCGCCGCATCTACGTCGGCAAGGCCAAGGGCCGCCACGCCAAGAGCCAATCGGAGATCAATGCGATCCTCGTCCATGAGGCGCAGAGCGGCAATCGCGTCGTGCGGCTGAAGTCCGGCGACCCGCTGATCTTCGGTCGCGCGGGCGAGGAGATGGCGGCGCTGAGGGCGGCGGGCATTTCCTTCGATATCGTGCCGGGCATCACCGCCGCCTTCGCGGCGGCGGCGGAAGCCGAGATTCCGCTGACGCTGAGGGAGACCTCCTCGTCGCTGGTCTTCGCCACCGGCCACGATGCCGACGGCGAGACGCTGCCGGGTTGGGCCGGGATCGCGCTGCAGGGCGCGACGGTCGCGGTCTATATGGGCCGCTCGGTCGCCGCCCGGGTCGCCGCTCAATTGGTCGAGGCGGGGCTTGCGGCGTCAACGCCGGTCGCCGTCATCGAGAACGCATCGCGTGCCGACCGGCGGGCCTATGCGGGACGGCTCGACGAACTGGTTTCGATCGCAAGCCAGCCGGAGCTGACCGGTCCGGTCCTCTTCATCATCGGCGACGTGGTGGCCGAGGGCGCGATCGATGCCGAGCCGGCGCCGCTCGCCGCCATGGCCGCATAGGAGCGCGCGACATGTTCAAGGCGGCAACATCGGGCCCCGCGAAAGTCGTCACCGCGAATCGCCTGGATAGCGGGCTGGTCGTCTTCCTCGACCCGAATGGCGGCTGGGCCCTCGACATCGCCGAGGCGCGAATCCTCGACGACGAGGAGCTGGACGACGCCCTCGCCTACGGCAAGGAACAGGACGATGCGCGGATCATCCTCGACGCCTATGCGATCGACGTCGAGGTCACCGACGGGCTCGCGGTGCCGGTCCGGCTTCGCGAGCGGATCCGGGCCGAGCGCGGCCCGACCATCGATTACGGCGAAGCGGAGCGGCAGAGGCTGGCCGGCGGCCAGGCCGAGGCCGGGGAATAGGCAAGAGGCGGGGAAGGCCCGCAGGGCCTGACCGGGAACAAGAGACCAAGAGGCGGGGAAGGCCCGCAGGGCCTGACCGGGAACAAGAGACCGAGAGGCGGGGAAGGCCCGGAGGGCCTGACCGGGATCGGAACAAGAGGCGAGAAGCGCCGAAGGCGCGACAGGGAAGACGATCATGTACCGCTATGATGAGTTCGACCAGGAGTTCGTCACCGAGCGCGTCGCGCAGTTCCGCGGCCAGGTCGCGCGGCGCCTGTCGGGCGAGCTGACCGAGGACCAGTTCAGACCGCTCCGGCTGATGAACGGCGTCTACCTGCAGCTCCACGCCTATATGCTGCGGATCGCCATCCCCTACGGGACGCTCAATGCCGAGCAGATGCGGATGCTCGCCTTCATCGCCCGCAAATACGACCGCGGCTACGGGCATTTCACCACCCGCCAGAACCTCCAGTTCCACTGGCCGGCGCTGAAGGACGTTCCCGACATCCTCGACCATCTCTCCCGCGTCGAGATGCACTCGATCCAGACCTCGGGCAACTGCATCCGCAACGTGACGGCCGACCAGTTCTCCGGGGCGGCGGCCGACGAGATCGTCGATCCGCGGCCCTATGCCGAGATCCTCAGGCAGTGGTCGTCGCTCCATCCGGAATTCGTCTTCCTGCCGCGCAAGTTCAAGATCGCGGTGACCGGCGCGGAACGCGACCGCGCCGCGGTCCAGGTCCACGACATCGGGCTGCAGGCCAGGCGCGACGCGAACGGCCGCGTCGGCTTCGCGGTCTTCGTCGGCGGCGGGCTCGGGCGGACGCCGATGATCGCCCACAAGATCAACGACTTCCTGCCGGAAGAGCACCTGCTCTCCTACTGCGAGGCGATCCTGCGGGTCTACAATCTCTTCGGCCGCAGGGACAACAAGTTCAAGGCGCGGATCAAGATCCTGGTCCACGAGACCGGCGCCGAGGAGATCAAGCGCCAGGTCGATGCCGAATGGGAGCGCATCCGCCATTCGGCGCTGGCGCTGCCCGACGAGGAGATCCGGCGAATCCGGGACTATTTCGCGCTGCCGGCTGACCTGCGGCCGAGGCCGGCGGAGAGCATCGTGCTGAACCGGGCACGGGCGGGCGACGCCGGCCTCGATGCCTGGGTCGTCCAGAATGTCGTGCCGCACAAGGTCAGCGGCCATGCGATTGCGACGATTTCGCTGAAGCCGATCGGCGGCACGCCTGGCGATGCGACGGCCGAACAGCTAGAGCTGATCGCCGACCTCGCCGAGCGCTACAGCCACGGCGAAATCCGGGTCAGCCACGAGCAGAACCTGGTGCTGCCCCATGTCGCGCTCGACGACCTGCCGGCGTTGTATGAGGCGCTGGAGCGGAACGGCCTCGGCACGGCCAATGCCGGGCTCGTCACCGACATCATCGCCTGCCCCGGGCTCGACTATTGCGCGCTCGCCAACGCCCGCTCGATCCCGATCGCGCAGCGAATCTCCGAGCGCTTCGGCGACCATGCGCGCCAGGCCGAGATCGGCGAGCTGAAGATCAAGATCTCGGGCTGCATCAACGCCTGCGGCCACCACCATGTCGGCCATATCGGCATTCTCGGCGTCGAGAAGAAGGGCGAGGAATTCTACCAGATCACGCTCGGCGGCTCGGGCGACGAGAATACCTCGATCGGCGAGATCATCGGCAAGGGATTCTCGAGCGACGAGGTGGTCGACGCGATCGAGACGCTGGTCGACACCTATCTCGCCAGGCGCGACACCCCGGACGAAGACTTCCTCGCGGCCTATCGCCGCCTCGGTCAGGCGCCCTTCAAGGAAGCGCTCTATGGCACCGCGTGATGCCATCGCCCTGGCGATCGATCCGGACAACGGCGTCCGGGCGGAAGCGGCCGCGCTGAATGCGCGCCACGGGGACCTCGAGGCAAGCGCGGCGGTGGAGCTCGCGGTCACCGAGCTGTTTCCCGGCAAGGTCGCGCTGGTCTCCAGCTTCGGCGCGGAATCCGCCGTGCTTCTCCACCTCGTCGCCGAGATCGACCGCAAGGTTCCGGTGATCTTCCTGGATACCGGCCGGCTGTTCGCCGAGACGCTGGAATACCGGACGAAGCTGGTGGAGACGCTCGGGCTGGGGGACGTTCGCACCGTGACGCCCGATCCGCAGCGGCTCGTCGGCGACGACCCGCACCGGGCGCTGTGGATGACCAATCCCGACCTTTGCTGCCACATCCGCAAGACGGAGCCACTGAAGCGGGCGGTCAGGGGTTTCGACGCATGGTTCACCGGCCGCAAGCGCTTCCAGAACGCCCAGCGGGCCAGGCTTTCCCTGTTCGAGGCCGAAGGCACGCGGATCAAGATCAACCCGCTGGCCTCCTGGACCGCGTCCGACCTCAAGACCTATGCGCTGCGCCATCAGCTGCCGGAGCATCCGCTGGTCGCCAAGGGCTACCCGTCGATCGGCTGCGTGCCCTGCACCGGCCGGGTGAGCTCCTACGAGGACCAGCGCTCGGGGCGGTGGCGCGGCCTCGACAAGACCGAATGCGGCATCCACGCACCCCTGCTTGAAACCGACGGAAGTGGAATCTAGATCCGTGACAGCAAACGCGACATCGGAAGAGGCCCCGGCGACCACCATGCCCCTGTGGAAGGACGGCGCGTTCATCGCGAATGACTGGCAGATGCTCGACGACGAGGCGGCGGTACCGGATGGCGTGCCGGTCTTCGTCAGCCTGGCGCGGTGGCGGGCGGAACGCGAGACGCTCGGCGGCCGCAACGCGCCGGTCGGCCTGGTGCTCGCACCCGACAGCGACTGGCGGGACGTGGTGGACGACCTGCCGCGCTTCGCGGCAATCGCGGTCAGCGTGCCGAAATTCGTCGACGGACGGGCCTTCTCGATCGCCCGGCTCCTGCGCGACCGGGACGGCTATGCGGGCGAGATACGGGCGGTCGGCGACTTTTTCATCGACCAGGTTCCGTTCATGGCGCGGGTCGGCATCGACGCCTTCCAGGCCGAGGACCCGATCCTGGTCAAGGCTTTCGAGAAGGGCGAATGGCCGGAGGTGAAGAGCTACCTCCAGCCGGCGATCGGCAAGGCCGAAATCCCGGCCGGCACCCGGCCCTGGGCAAGGCGGCGGGGCTGACGGGGCGGTCTTCTCTCGGCGGACGGTCGCGCGGTCCCCAACCGTCATCCCCGGCGAAGGCCCCACCGGCGCGAGTGAAGGGGATCCAGTAGACACCGCCGACGCAAAACCGGCCGTGGCACCGTTTACTGGATGCCCGACCACGTCGGGCATGACAGTCGGCGTTTCAATCGCAATGCACCGCGGGATCGCCGCGATGCCGGCGCGCGCCGTGCCGCCTAAAGCACCCCCGCGCCCATCTCCGCCGGCTGGGCGTTGGCGCGGAACATGCGGAAGAGCTCGCGGCCGAGGCCGAATTCGTTGCCGGACAGGTCGCTGGTCACCGCTTCGCGGGCGGCGAATTCCTCCTGATCGACATAGGCATGCAGACGCCCGCGCGGCGGGTCGACCCGGACGACGTCGCCGTCGCGGAGCTTCGCGATCGGGCCGGCGTCGGCGGCCTCCGGCGTGACGTGGATCGCCGCCGGCACCTTGCCGCTGGCGCCGGACATGCGCCCGTCGGTGAGCAGCGCGACCTTGTAGCCGCGGTCCTGGAGGAGGCCGAGGGTCGGGGTCAGCTTGTGGAGCTCCGGCATGCCGTTGGCCCTCGGCCCCTGGAAGCGGACGACCGCGACGAAATCCCGCTCGAGCTGGCCGGCGCGGAAGGCCTCGCTGAGCTCTTCCTGCGAATGGAAGATAAGGGCCGGCGCCTCGACCACCTGGTTCTCCGGCCTGACCGCCGACACCTTGATGACGGCGCGGCCGATATTGCCGTCGAGCAGGGCAAGGCCGCCCTCCGTCGAGAAGGGCTCGGAAGCCGGGCGCAGCACCGTCTCGTCGCCGCTCGACGAGCGCCCCTCGCTCCAGGCGATGCCGCCGTCATCGCCAAGCTCGGGCGTCACCAGATAGCCGTTGAGGCCGGTGCCCCAGGCGGTACGGACGTCCTCGTGCAGGAGGCCGGCGCCGAGCAGCTCGCGCATCAGGTATTGCATGCCGCCGGCCTTGTGAAAGTCGTTCACGTCGGCCGTGCCGTTCGGGTAGACGCGGGCAAGCAGCGGCACGACTTCCGAGAGGTCCGCGAAGTCGTCCCAGGTCAGCCGGATGCCGGCGGCCTTGGCGGCGGCGACGAGATGAAGCGTGTGGTTGGTCGAGCCGCCCGTGGCGTGGAGGCCGACGACGCCGTTGACGATGGCGCGTTCGTCGATCATCGCGCCGACGGGGGTGTATTCGTTGCCCTGGGCGGTGATCGCCAGGGCGCGCGCCGCCGCCGCGCGGGTCAGCGCATCGCGCAGCGGCGTGTCGGGATTGACGAAGCTCGCGCCGGGGATATGGAGGCCCATGATCTCCATCAGCATCTGGTTGGAGTTGGCCGTGCCGTAAAAGGTGCAGGTGCCCGGCGCGTGGTAGGACTTCGCCTCGACGTCGAGCAGTTCCTCCCAGGTGATCTTGCGCTCGGCATAGAGCTGCCGGGCCTTGGAGCGGGCCGGATTGGGCATTCCCGACGGCATGGGACCGGCCGGGATGAACACCGCCGGCAGGTGGCCGAAGGTGAGCGCCGCGATCAACAGGCCCGGGACGATCTTGTCGCAGATGCCGAGATAGACGGCCGCGTCGAACATGTCGTGCGAGAGGCCGACCGCCGCCGCCATGGCAATGGTATCGCGGGAGAAGAGCGACAGCTCCATGCCGCCCTGCCCCTGGGTGACGCCGTCGCACATCGCCGGCACGCCGCCCGCGACCTCGGCGACGCCGCCCGCATCACGCGCCGCTTCCTTGATGAGGCCGGGGAAGCGCTGGTAGGGCTGGTGGGCCGACAGCATGTCGTTATAGGCGGTGATGATGCCGAGATTGGGGGCCGAATCGCCCCGCAACAGGGCCTTGTCGCCGGAGCCGCAGGCGGCGAAGCCGTGGGCGAGGTTCGAGCAGGACAGGCGCGTGCGACTCGGCTTCCGCTCCCCGGCGAGCGCAATGCGTTCGAGATATTGCCCGCGACCCGATTCACTGCGTTTCGCGATACGTTCGGTCACTTCTCCGATTCGGGCGTGAAGGGTCATGGCTCTGTCTCCTGGCGCACGGGACGGGATCACGTAGGTCTTTGTCAGGCCTGCAAGGATACGCCCGGGCGCGGCGATCTCCAGACCTGGCGGTGCCGAATTTCGCGGCACGGGAATCTGTTCTATTCTCCGCCGAACCGATCGAGATGGGGGTTTGCTTGGCGAAAAAACCGGAGAGCGGGGTTCGGCATCTGGTCCGCTTCCTGGCGCTTGGCGTACCGACCGTGTCGCGAATCCTCGCGGTGGCGCTGATCGTGGCGGCGATCGGCATCGCCTTCTTCAACATCGGCAGCTACGCGACCGACAACGACCGGGCGCTGGTCGCGCTCCTGCTGACGGTCTTCGCCCTCGTCTCCCTGGTGATCGGTTTCGCGGTGCCGGTGCTGACGCGGCGCTTCCTGCGCTGAGGCTTGCTCATTCGGCCTCGTCGTACCAGGTGTGGCCGTCGCGCTCGATCAGCGCGACCGAGGCCGAGGGGCCCCAGGTTCCGGCGGTGTAGCCCTTCGGCGCATCGCTGGAATGCAGCCAGGCCTCGGCGATCGGATCGATCCACGCCCAGGCCGCCTCGACTTCGTCGCGCCGCATGAACAGGGTCTGGTTGCCACGAATGACGTCGAGAATCAGACGCTCATAGGCGTCCGGGCTTCGCACCTTGAAGGCCTGGGCGAAGCTCATGTCGAGCGGCACATAGCGCAGCCGCATGCCGCCGGGACCGGGATCCTTGATCATCAGCCACAGCCGGACGCCCTCGTCCGGCTGGAGGCGGATGACCAGCTTGTTGGGCCTCAACGCGCCGGCGCCGGCATCGAAGATGGAGTGCGGGATCGGCCGGAAGGAGACGACGATCTCCGACACCCGCGCCGCCAGCCGCTTGCCGGTGCGGAGGTAGAAGGGCACTCCCGCCCAGCGCCAGTTTGCGATCTCCGCCTTGATCGCGACGAAGGTCTCGGTGGTCGTCTCGGAATTGTCGACCTCGCTGGTATAGCCGGGCACGGAACCGTCGGGGCCGGCGCCGGCCCGATACTGACCGCGCACCGTGGCGGCGGCGGCGTTGGCCTCGGTGACCGGCACGAGGCTGCGGAGCACCTTGAGCTTCTCGTCGCGAACCGAGTCCGCGTCCATATGCGCCGGCGGCTCCATCGCCACCAGGCAAAGGAGCTGGAGGATGTGGTTCTGCACCATGTCGCGGAGCGCGCCGGAGGTGTCGTAGTAACCGCCCCGCCCCTCGACGCCGAGCGTCTCGGCAACGAGGATCTGGACATGCTCTATGCTCGCGTTGTTCCAGAGCGGCTCGAAAAGCGCGTTGCCGAAGCGGAGCGCCATCAGGTTCTGGACGGTCTCCTTCCCGAGATAGTGGTCGATCCGGTAGATCTGGCTCTCGTCGAAGACCGAACCGACGGCGTCGTTGACCTCGCAGGCCGATTCAAGATCGTGACCGATCGGCTTCTCGATGATGACGCGGGTCTCGGGGGTGACCAGGCCCTCCTTGCCGAGCCGCTGGCAGATGGTGCCGAAAAGCTCCGGCCCGACCGCGAGGTAGAAGGCGCGAATACGGTCCCCGCCTTCCTCCAGCACCCGGCCGAGCGTTTCCCAGCCGCCGTCGCCCTTGGCGTCAACCTGGACGAAATGGAGCCGCCGGAGAAAGCTCTCGACGTCTTCGGCCGTCCGTTCCTCGGCCGGAACGTGCTGCTCGAGGGCTTCGCGGGTCGAGGCCCGGTATTCGTCATCCGACATATCCCGGCGGGAGACACCGATGATCCGCCCGGTTTCCGGGAGCTGGCCGTCGCTGTGGCGCTGGAAAAGCGCCGGCAGGAGCTTTCGATAGGCGAGATCGCCCGATCCGCCGAACACGACGAGGTCGAAGGGTTCCACGGCAATGATGCGGCTGGTCATGGTCGAGATCGCTCCCCTGGCGTCATTCTGGCTTCCGCGATTGCGGTCTACACCGGTCCGTCCGAATTTGGCAGGGGGCGAGACGCTAAAAAACAAGGCAGATGGACAATGCGGGAATGCGGCCAGCGGCGGCAGGTTGATTCGGAGCCGTTCAGGCGGCATTCAGGTGCACGTCACGAAGCTGCCGCCTTGCATTGCCAGCCTGCCGCCGCGCCCCGGACGACGCGCACCGGAACACCAGACAAAACGGACTGATGATGGGCCACCGCCAGACATTCCCTGCAATCCTCGCCTTCCTGACGGTCATCGCGGCCGCGCAGCCGGCATCCGCCGACAGTCGGATCTTCACGGCGCGGACCGACCAGGCGGGCGTCACGATCGACAAGGCCCTGCGCAACGGCGAAGAACTGGCGATCGTCGGCCATGGCGACGGAACCACCCTTTTCCGCATCGACAGCCCGAGCACGCCGGTGGGCTGCGCCAACCGGATCGCATTCGTCGCATCGACCGGCGAGCGGATCGACCTCGTCTCCGACATGTGCGCCCTCAACTGGGATGTGACCGTCAAGGTCCGGGCAGCGGACGTCGCCGACGCGCCGGCGGCACCGGAGAAACCGGCCGTGCCGCCGGTACCGGAGGCTCCGGCGGTGCCGGCCGTACCGGGCAGCGACGCGGACGTGGCCGGACCGGCGGATGACGCCGCGGATGGCGAAACATTCTCGCAGGTCGTCTCCGTGTCGACCGATCACCCGACGGCGACCATCCTGGCGGTGCGGCTCGACGGCCAGCCGGTCGCCATCATCGGCCGCAAGGACGGCGCGGTGCAGTTCGCGGTCGGAGAGACGGAGGAAGGCATCGCCTGCGACCGCGACATCGGGCTGACCCTGTCGAACGGATCGCAGGTCAGCCAGAAATCGAACATCTGCCTGAACGACTGGTCGGTCGTGGTGTCCATGGAGGCCGAAGGCGAGGCCATCCCCGGTGCGACGCCGCCACCACCGGTCGCAACGGCACCCGAGCCGCCGGCGGTCGCGACGCCCGGCGAAGAAATGGTCTGGATCTTCTCGACCTTCGACAATGGCGCTTCACTCGGCCATGGCATCCCCGAGACCGACGCCAGCAACTTCGGCGCCGCCTGCGCACCGCGTTCCGGACGGGTCCTGGTCACCCTGCTCGACACCAGCGTGCCGGGGCTTTCGCCCCAGAGCGCCATTCCCATCACGTTTTCCGGCGGCGGCTTCAACCGGACCTATACCGGGGTGGGATCGCCGGTCGACGATGTCGTCGGCACGTCGCTGCCGCAGGTCGAGATACCGCTCGGCGACGAGCTGTGGTCGGCGATCATCCGCGAGAAGTCGCTGCGGGTGACGGCGGGTCCCTCGAGCTTCCAGCTTTCGCTCGACGGCAGCGCGGGACCGGCACGGGAATTCCTCGCCGCCTGTTCGGGCACCCCGGCCGCGCAACCGGGACCGGCCGCGCCGGCGCCGGGCGGCGGTGGCATCGTCGCCCGCTATTCCTGCGCCAGCGGGACGTCGATCACGGTGACCTTCAACGGCGCGCAGCAGATGGCGACCCTGGCCGAAACCGGCGCGCCGCCGGTGACGCTCCATTTCGACCCCAATGGCCCGGTTCCGCGCTATATTGCCGGCCCGGCGCGCCTCGTGCTGCGCGACGACAGCCTGGTCCGCTGGAGCCGGTTCGGGGGACCGGCGGTCACCTGCCGGCAGCGCTGATATCCAGGGAGCTGCTGCGATGTTCTTCGCCATCTTCGCCGTCGACAAGCCAGGGCTGCTCGCGACCCGGATGGAAAACCGTCCCGCCCATCGCGCCTACGGCGATCGCTACGACCTTCCGGCCCGCAAGATCATCGGCGTGCCGCTGACCGAGGACGACGGGCAGACGATGAACGGCTCGCTGCTGATCCTCGAAGCGCCGGACCGGGCGGCGGTCGAGGCCTATCTCGCCGGCGACCCCTATGTGAAGGCCGGTCTCTTCGAGCGGACCAGCATCGTCGCCGTGCACGAGAGCTTCGAGATGATCCGGGAGCTCCTCCTCGACGACGAGGAAGAGTGACCGCCGGGCCACACTCCGGCGCGATCCGGATGCCGCGGCGAAGATGGCCTATGGCGCGGCGACGCGGGCCGGATTAAAAGCCCGGCCATGACCGACATTGCCAGGCCAGTGCCGGCCGCGCGCGGAGCGTGGGCCACGGAAGCGCGCGCGACGCTTTCGCTGGCGTGGCCGATGATCATCACCCAGATGGCGCAGATGGCGCTCGGCGTCACCGATGTCGTCTTCATGGGCTGGCTGGGGCCGGAGGCGGTCGCGGCGGGCGCGCTCGCGGTCAATCTCAACCTCGTCTTCCTGATCTTCTGTATCGGACTGGTCACCGCCACGGCGCCGATGATCGCGATCGAGCTCGGCCGCGCCCGGCATTCCGTCCGGGACGTGCGGCGCAGTGTCAGGCAGGGATTCTGGGCGGCGGCAACCGTGTCGGTGCCGGTCTGGATCATCCTGTGGCACGGCGAGGATATCCTGATCGCCTTCGGCCAGGATCCCATGCTGGCGAAACAGGCGGGGAGCTACCTCAGGACGCTGCAGTGGGGAATCCTGCCCTTGCTCGGCTACATCATCCTGCGGAATTTCATCGGCGCGCTGGAAAGGCCGCGCGCGGCGATGGCGGTCGCGATCGCTGCCTTCTTCGTCAATGCGGGCCTGGTCTATGCGCTGATGTTCGGCGCGCCCGGCCTGCCGGCCCTTGGCCTCACCGGCGCAGGCATCGGCACCTCGCTGGCCAACCTGTTCATGTTCCTCGGACTCGCGGGCATCATCTCCCTCGACCGGCGCTTCAGGCGCTACTCGCTCTTCGGTCGCCTGTGGCGGCCCGACTGGGTACGCTATCGCGAGATCTGGCGTCTCGGCCTGCCGATCGCGCTGACGCTCACCTTCGAGGTCGGCGTCTTCAACGTCGCCGCCTTCATGATGGGCATCGTCGGCGCCGACGCGCTCGCCGCCCATGCCATCGCCATGCAATTCCCCTCGCTGACCTTCATGGCAATGCTCGGCTTCGCGCTTGCCGCGACCGTGCGCGTCGGGCTTGCCTATGGTCGCGGCGACCTGATCGGAGTCGGCCGCGCCGGCTGGACCGCCTTCGCGATGGCAATGGGGATCGCCCTTTTGACGGCACTCACGATGATCCTCGCCGGCCGGACGCTGGTCGGCGTCTTCCTCGATCTCGGCGATCCGGCCAACCAGACGGTGATCAGCCTTGCCGTGACATTCCTGGTCTTCGCCGGCCTCTTCCAGTTCTTCGATGCCGGGCAGGTTTCGGCATCCGGCATGTTGCGCGGCCTCGGCGACACCCGGATGCCGATGATCTACGCCGGCGTCGGCTATTGGGGCGTCGGCGTGACGCTGTGCGTCCTGCTCGGTTTCGTGACCGGGCTGGGCGGCATCGGCATATGGATCGGCCTGGTCGCGGCCCTCGGCGCCGTCGCGATCCCGCTGACGGTGCGATGGATGCGGCGCGACCGGCTCGGCCTCACGACGCGGCCGGCGCCCGACGCCTCGCATCTCTAGGCGAACAGGTCGCCGGGTCCCGCCCGGCGGCGCCGACCGACCCGGCGGACCGGGCGCGTCGTCCGCCGGCTACTGAAAGGCCTTCTTCTGGAAGTCGGTCCGCTCGACCTTGTTGACGATCGGCGGGATGGTGCGGACGTAGGCAACCACCGCGTCGAGATCCTCGGGCGTCATGTTGGCGAAGAAGGGGAAGGGCATCGGCGGCGACAGGTGGACGCCGTCGGGGTCGATTCCTTCCGTGATCGCCTTCTTGATGTCGTCGTCGGTCCAGTTGCCGAGACCGGTCTCGGGATCCGAGGTGATGTTCGGCGTGACGACCTCCATGCCGGGCGCGAGCTGGATCATGAAGCCGCCCGCGCCGAGGCCGTTCTTGAAGTCCGGGACGCCATTGGCGTCGGGCGAGGTGTGGCACTCGAAGCAATGGGCGAGCGCCGTGACGATGTAGCCGCCATAGGCGACCTTGTCGGACATGGGGGGGGCGGGATTTCCCTTGGCCGGCGGCATCGCCTGCTGCGGTATCTCGAATTTCGATTCCGGTACCTCGTGATGGACCGGCTTGATCGTGCGGAGATAGGCGACGATCGCCTGCACGTCGTCATCGGACATGTTGTTGTAGGTCGGTACCGGCATCGGCGGGAAGATGATCTCCCCCTCGGGCGTCTTCCCCTCGCGGATCGCGGTGATGATCTCTTCGTCGGTCCAGGTGCCGATGCCCGTGTCGGGGTCCTGGGTGATATTGGCCGCGTAGGCGTCGATCCCCTTGTCGACGATGTGGAAACCGCCCGCGAACGCCATCCCCGGCACGAAGGACATGTCCTCGGCGCGGGTGTTGTGGCAGTTGCCGCACGCAACGGGGCCGTTCATCAGGTATTCGCCACGCTTCAGCAGGGCATCGTCGTCCTGGGCGGCCGCCGGGACCGCGGTGGCGGAAAGCGCAAGTATCGAAGCGGAAAGAGCTTGAGCAAGTACCTTCATCGGTTCCTCCCCCGGAATTTCCGTCGCCCCGCGAAGTATCCCACCAATCAGCCCGACCCGACAGCAATTTGAAGTGGTCCTACAACTTTCTCCTAGTTCAGCGGCGGTTGTGTCATTCACACCACCTCGACATAGCCCATCATCCCCGCCTCCTGATGTTCGATGACGTGGCAATGGAACATCCATTTCCCCGGATTGTCGGCGACAAGCGCCACCTCCACCGTCTCGTCGGGCAGCAGCAATACGGTATCCGCGTGATGCACCGGGAGGTTCCGCTGGTTCGAGCGGAGAACCTTGAAGCTGTGGCCGTGGATATGGATCGGATGCATGATCCGGCTCGCATTCTTCAGCTCGAACACATAGGAGCGCCCGCGTTCGAGAATTGCCAGTGGCGGCGGGATCTCCGAATGGTCCCTGCCCGGCCACCCGGCGCCGTTGATCGACCAGAGGCTGTCGGCGGACAGACAGAGCGAGCCGATGAGCAGGCCGCCGGTCGGGTCATCGACAGCCGCCGGAGCGGCGGCGTCCGCCCTGGCGAAGGTGAAGACACGCCGTTCGGCGGCATCGAGAACCGGCTCCGGAATGCGCCCGGCGCGGAGCGGCCGGGGATCGAATCCGCCACCTGGCCCCGCCGGGCCCTGCCCGACGAGGCGCGCCAGCGGCACGGCTGGATCGAGCCCGCGATCGACCAGGCGGGCGACGCCGCCGGCAGCGGGGGCTCTAACCACGAGGTCCAGGCGCCCCGCGGGCGGAAGGTACCAGCCGTCCAGCGCGAAGGGCGTGACCCCGATACCGTCGATCGCGACGACCGCGGCGTCGGTTCCGTCGACCGCTATCTCGATGATACGGGTGCGATCGGTGTTGACGAGGCGCAGCCGGCAATCCGACGCGGCGGGCAGGCCGATCTCCGCC
>NZ_JAGRLA010000040.1 GCF_020442045.1 Bauldia sp.
TACGACCGCGCCGTCGCCATCGTCGCCCGCGACCGCAAGGCCTCGACCAGCTACATCCAGCGCCGCCTGTCGATCGGCTATAACCGCGCCGCCTCGATCATCGAGCGCATGGAGCAGGAGGGCGTCGTCGGCCCCGCCAACCACGCCGGCAAGCGCGAGATTCTGGTGCGCGAGGAAGACGAGAACGACTTCCGCTAGGGCATGTTCGGCAAGAGCGTCGGCGGCTTTGCGCCCGGAATGTGCGAAAGAGCAAGGCGCCAGGGCGCGTGTCGCGGCCCTGATCGACGGCATGTGCTCCGGTGGCGCCCGGCGACCCGGAATCCGCCGCCGCAACCATTCGATTCAATGCCGGCGCATCTTGCTCTAGAGTGACCGCGTCGAATCGGGAGGTGCCGCGCCGCCAATTCGCCACATAGGCTGATAGGTTACGCGGGTCGGACCGGCTTTTGCGATATGGTCCGCCGATCCGATGGAGGGATGTTTTGGCTGCTGCCAGGTCTGGCAACCACATGTCATCGGGGTTGAGATTCGGTCTCCCGGCGCTGGTTGCCGGGATGATGATGCTTGCCGCCACGGGTCTCGACGCCCTTGCCGGCGCGCCGATCGACCCGGTCCCCAATCCGCGGCCGAGACCCGGCTACGCCCCGGTCGCGACCGCCCCCAACCCGGCGCGGGCGGAAACCGCGGCGGTCGTCCGCAAGTCCGGCAAGAGCGGCAACGCGCTCGCCAACATCAACGCCTATTTCAACGGCTTCAAGACCATGGAAGGCCAGTTCATCCAGTTCGGCCCCCATGGCGAGCAGTCGGAGGGCGATTTCTACATCGCCCGCCCCGGCAAGATCCGCTTCAAGTACAACCCGCCGGTCCCCCTCGACGTCATCGCCGACGGCCGTAACGTGGCGATCCGCAACACCCGGACAGCGACCCAGGACTATTACCCGCTGTCGAAGACGCCGCTGCGCTACCTGCTTGCCGACAACATCGACCTCACCTCCGGCGTGGTCAACGAGGTCCGCCAGGAGCCCGACCTCATCGCCTTGATCATTGTCGAGGATTCCCGCCTGGTGAAGGGCAAGCTGACCCTCATCTTCGATCGCCAGACCTATGAATTGAAGCAGTGGATCGTCACCGACGCGCAGGGACTCAACACCTCGGTCGCGGTCTACAACACCACGACCGGGGCGCGACTCGACCCGGGTCTGTTCAAGATAAACTATTACCAATAGTCCATCTTTCGCCGCGCTGACCCCTAACTGACGGACGAAAAAGCGGAAATCACCCCGGACCCCGGCCGATTGGCCGGGTCTTGAAACGCCGTTCTTTTGCACCATCTGAATACGTGAGCGGGCCGCCCTGATATCGGTAGCGCCCCCCGTCTCGCCGAGGACGGCCCGCCGGCACCGGCGTTGTTCGGTGTCGCGCAACGTAGCGCGAAGCGCCCAACCTCCCCCGGGGTTGGGCGCTTTTCTTTTGGCGTGCTGCCGGAATCTGCTCTAAGCCGGAGGTGGCGGGATCATGTCGCCCCGGTCTCCGCCGATCGCCCCAGCCAGAACAGCCCGCCCCGCGCCGTCCCCCGCATGACCCTCAGCATCGCCACCTGGAACATCAATTCCGTCCGCTTCCGGATCAGGCAGGTCGGGATGTTCCTCGATCGCCACGCGCCGGACATCCTCTGCCTCCAGGAGACCAAGTGCCCGGACGACCGGTTTCCCCTCAAGCCGTTCCGCAACCGCGGCTACGAGCATGTCCTGCTGAACGGCCAGAAGGGCTATCACGGCGTCGCCATCCTCTCCCGCATCCCCTTTCTCGACACCTCGAAGCGCGGCTTCTGCGAGAAGGGCGATGCCCGCCATGCCGCGGTCACCATCGCCGACGGTGACGGCGACATCGTCCTGCACAACTTCTACATCCCGGCCGGCGGCGACCTGCCCGACCCGGCGCTCAACGAGAAATTCACCCACAAGCTCGCCTTCCTCGACGAGATGGCGATCTGGCTGACCGGCGCCGAGACCGACCGCAAGGCCGTCCTCGTCGGCGACCTCAACATCGCCCCGCTCGAAAACGACGTCTGGTCGCACAAGCA
>NZ_JAGRLA010000041.1 GCF_020442045.1 Bauldia sp.
AGCTCCTCGGCGCCGGGATGGACATGGACGAGCGTCTGGCCGGGCTCGGGAATGTCGATATGGTGGTAGCCGCCGGAGGGTATCTCGCTCATCCGGCCGCCGACGAGGAGCAGGAGATCCGATTCCTTGAGCCGCTGGACGAGAGCCGGATTGAAGCCGAGGCCGAGGTCGCCGGCATAGTTCGGGTGCTCGTTGTCGAACAGCGCCTGGCGGCGGAAGGAGCAGGCGACCGGCAGACGGAATCGCTCGGCGAAGCGGCGCATCCCGGCGACGGCGGTCTCGCTCCAGCGCGATCCGCCGAGGATGACGAGGGGGCGCTTCGCCGCCCATAGCAGCTTCTGGAGCTGGGCCATCTGGGTGAGGCCGGGATAGGTCTCGACCTGGACCCAGGGCGCGGTGTCGGTGACCTCGGCGCGGTCGCGCAGCATGTCCTCCGGAAGCCCGAGCACCACCGGTCCCGGCCGGCCCGACGTCGCCTCGTGGAAGGCGCGGCTGAGGAATTCCGGTATCCGTTCGGCCCGGTCGATCTCGGCCGCCCATTTCGACACCTCGCCGAAGAACGACCGGAAGTTCATCTCCTGGAAGGCCTCGCGCTCGCGCATGTGGCGGGCGATCTGGCCGAGGAGGAGGATCACCGGCGTCGAATCCTGCCGCGCGATATGGAGGCCGGCCGAGGCGTTGGTGGCGCCGGGCCCGCGCGTCGCCATGACGATGCCGGGACGGCCGGTCAGCTTGCCCCAGGCATCGGCGGCCATCGCCGCGCCGCCCTCCTGGCGAAAGGTGGTGACCTTGATCGGCGTGTCATAGAGCGCGTCGAGCAGGGCGAGATAGCTCTCGCCGGGCACGCAGAAGGCGCGCTCGACGTCGTTGAGAACGAGGGCATCGGCCAGGATCTGGCCGCCGGTCCGGGTGGCGGTCATGGGGTCGATATATCCGGTTTCAGGCGGCGTTTCGAGAGCCGCGGGCCGGCAGGGAGAAAGTTATCGTACAAATCCCAGGTCCATGGACGGGCGCCAGGCGGTGACGCCGGCCCGGCCCCAATGGCGATGGTCTAGGGCCGGTTGGGGGCCTCTCCGGTGAGGAAGCGGCGATCAGGCGTCTTCGACCGTCACCACGGTGAAGGTGTGCAATTCGCCGTCATCGTCGCGGATGGAAAGATATTCGCCGGGCAGGAAGCTGTGGCTCGACAGCTTGAATCCGGATTCGTCGCCCTCGTCGCCGTCGATATCATAGGTGAAGCCCCATGAGCCGCCGGGCCGGTGTACGAGATGGCCGACATCGTCTTCCTCGCCGGCCCAGAAGCGGACGACGCGACAGCGGTCGCGATGCTTCTTCCAGCCCTCCGCGTCGAGATGGCCCTCGGCGTCGAGCGGCGCCGTGAAGCGATAGCCGTGGCGGTCGCTGCCATTCGGGAAATCCTTGGTCCGGGCGAGGTTGAGGCGGATCGTCTTCAGGGAATAAGGGTCGCTCATCATTCCTCCAATTTGCTTTGCGACAGCTTAGCAGACCGGCCGGGCCTTTCCACTTCGGGGTTTCCCGTAGCAGGTGGCGCGCATAGAGTATGATTCCGCCGATCGGAGGAAGGAATTGTCCGTCGCTGCGACGATCATCAGCGGGCTTGCCGGCCTGCTTCTGCCGCTCGGCATGGCCACGGGTGCCGCCGCGCAATCCGACTATGCCGAATATCCGACGACCGAATTCGCGGACGGTGCCGACACCGCCTCCGTGACGGTCGGTCCGGTGACGGCGACGATCACCCTCGAGCGGCGGCCGCGGGTCGACCCGGATTTCGACACCCCGGTGCTCACCGTATCGGTCGATGGCCGCGAGGCGCTGGAGGTCGTCGGCGTCGCCTCGGGCTTCGATTTCCCGGCAACGGAAGCGAGCATCGCCGACATCGACCCCGGCAACGGGACGCCGGAGGTGCTGTTCGCCAGCTATTCCGGCGGGGCGCATTGCTGCACCCAGGTGATCGTCGCATCCGAGGTCGACGGCCGCTGGGTGGCGATCCCGATCGGCGAATTCGACGGCGAGGGCGGCTATCTCCAGGACGCCAACGGCGACGGCGTCGCCGAGATCGTCACCTACGACAATCGCTTCCTCTACGAGTTCGGCTGCTATGCCTGCAGCGCGGCGCCGTTGATGATCATCGGGGTGCGCGACGGCCGGGCCTTCGACTTCTCGGCCGAGCCGGCCTTCCGCGCCGCCCATCGCGACTGGCTGCGCCAGCTCGAGGAGGGGGTCGACGCGGCCGATCGATGGACGTCGCCGGGCTTCCTTGCCGGATGGGTGGCGGCGAAGATCAGGGCCGGCGAGGGCGACGACGCCTGGCGGCAGTTGAATGCCAACTGGGACCTCGCTTCCGACCAGGGCGAGGAGGTCTGCCTCAAGCCAATGGATATCGAGGATTGCCCGAAGCCGAGCCGCGTGGTGCTCAGCTTCCCGGAACGTCTCAAGCTCTTCCTGAAGCGCACCCGGTATCTCTCCTGATCGTCTCCGGTCTCGCGGGGGCGCACGGCCTTTCGCCTATCGGCGCACCATGCCCGACATCCAGGGCGGCCACGGCGAGGCGAACCCGGCTCGTCGGCGGGCGAAGGTATCGCCGGGGAGTTCGATGGCCTTGCCTTTGGCCGCGATCGTTCCACCTTGAACGGCCATGCGGATTCAGCCAGCATGAGGTTATGGGCAGTGCTCCGAAGACCGCCAATGTCAGCAGGAAGAGGGACGCGGCATCGACCGTGAAGCGTCCCCGCCGCGCCCGTCCCGAAGCGCCCGCGGTCGACCTTGGTTTGGCGGAGCTCGCGGCCAATCGCGTCGCCATCGAGGCCGTTTCGCCCGAGATCGATGCCGGCCGCTTCCCCGCCAAGGCGGTCGCCGGCCACCCCTTCGTCGTCGAGGCCGACATCTTCTGCGACGGCCACGATTCGATCGCGGCCGCCCTGCTCATCCGCCGCGCCGACACCACCGGGTGGCGCGAAATCCCGATGAGTCCCATCCACAACGACCGCTGGCGCGGGACGACCGTCGTCGAGGACAACGCCCGCTACGTCTACACGGTCATCGCCTGGCGCGACCTGTTCGAAAGCTGGCGCGAGGAGGTCACCAAGAAGCACGCCGCCGGTGTCGATATCGCGCTGGAGCTGACCGAGGCGCGAAACCTGCTGGTCCACACCCGCGACGCGGGTGATCGCGGCAGCGCCGCCGACCGCGAGGGGCTCGAGGCCCTGATCGCGTCCATCGACGCCACCGACGGCAAGGCCGGGCGGCTCGATATCCTGCTGTCGGCGGAGGCCGCGGAGCTGATGCGCCGGGTGGCGATCAGGACCAACCTTTCCCGCCACGAGCGCGAGCTGCCGCTCACCGTCGATCGCGAGGCGGCGGCCTTCAGCGCGTGGTACGAGCTGTTTCCCCGCTCGATGTCCGACGATCCGGGGCGTCACGGCACCTTCGACGACGTCGTCGCCAAGCTCGCTTACGTCCGCGATATGGGCTTCGACGTGCTCTATTTCCCGCCGATCCATCCGATCGGCACCGCCTTCCGCAAGGGCAAGAACAATACGCTGGAGCCGGGGCCGGACGACCCCGGCAGCCCCTATGCCATCGGCTCGCCCGACGGTGGGCATGAGGCCATCCATCCCGAGCTCGGCAGCTTCGAGGATTTCACCCGGCTGATCGCCGCGGCCCGCGACCACGGGCTCGAGATCGCGCTCGACTTCGCCATCCAGTGCTCCCCCGACCATCCCTGGATCAGGCAACATCCCGAGTGGTTCGACTGGCGGCCGGACGGCACGATCAAATATGCTGAGAACCCGCCGAAGAAGTACCAGGACATCGTCAATGTCCACTTCTACCGGGAAGCCTTCCCCGCCGTCTGGTACGCGCTCCGCGACATCGTCCTCTTCTGGGCCGGACACGGCGTCCGTATCTTCCGCGTCGACAATCCGCACACCAAGCCGTTTCCATTCTGGGAGTGGATGATCGCCGACGTCCAGGCGAAGCATCCCGACGTGATCTTCCTCGCCGAGGCCTTCACCCGGCCGAAGGTGATGAAGCGGCTCGCCAAGATCGGCTTCACCCAGTCCTATTCCTACTTCACCTGGCGCAACACCAAGGCGGAGCTGACCGACTACCTGACCGAGCTGACCCGGACCGAATGCCGCCACTACATGCGGCCGAATTTCTTCGTCAACACGCCCGACATCAACCCGGTCTATCTGCAGACCAGCGGCCGGCCGGGCTTCCGGGTCAGGGCGGTGCTCGCCGCTGCGCTCGGCGGTAGCTACGGCGTCTACAGCGGCTTCGAGCTCTGCGAGGGGACGCCGATCCCGGGCAGGGAGGAATATCTCGATTCCGAGAAATACGAGATCAGGGCATGGGACTGGGACCGCCCCGGCAACATTCGCGCCGACATCGCGCTGCTGAACCGGCTGCGCCGCGAGAGCCCGGCGATGCGGGATTTCACCAACCTCGCCTTCCACAATGCCTGGAACGACAACATCCTCTATTTCGCGCGCTCGACGCCGGCGAAGGACGATTTCCTGCTCTTCGCCGTCAACCTCGACCCGCATAACGGACAGGGCGCCGATTTCGAGATCCCGCTGTGGGAGTTCGGCCTTCCCGACGAGGCCGCGATCGACGCGCGGAATCTCGTCACCGGCGAGGATTTCGTCTGGCATGGAAAGACCCAGCATATGTGGCTCGATCCGGATGCGTTTCCCTACCTGATCTGGCGCCTGCTGCCCTTCGACGGAGCGCGCGCATGAGCATCGGCAAGGCGGGCGCCGACCGCGCCGCGGCAGTCAGGCGGGGGGACGGTCGCATCGATCGGACCAGGAGCGACTGGTACAAGGACGCCGTCATCTACCAGCTCCACATCAAGGCCTTCTTCGATTCCAACGGCGACGGGGTTGGCGATTTCGGTGGCCTGATGCAGAAGCTCGACTATGTCGAGAGCCTCGGCGTCGACGTTATCTGGATCCTGCCCTTCTACCCGTCGCCGCTTCGTGACGACGGCTATGACATCGCCGATTATCGCTCGATCAACCCGACCTACGGGACGATGCGCGACTTCCGCCGCTTCGTCTCCGAAGCCCATCGCCGTGGCATTCGCGTCGTCACCGAGCTGGTCATCAACCACACCTCCGACCAGCATCCCTGGTTCCAGAAGGCGCGGCATTCCAGGCCCGGCTCGGCGGCGCGGGACTTCTACGTCTGGAGCGATACCGACGAGAAATACCAGGGTACCCGGATCATCTTCATCGACACCGAGAAGTCGAACTGGACCTGGGACTCGGAGGCCCAGGCCTTCTTCTGGCACCGCTTCTATTCCCACCAGCCCGATCTCAATTTCGACAACCCCAAGGTCCTCGCCGAGGTCAAGCGGCTGATGCATTACTGGCTCGACATGGGAGTCGACGGGCTGCGGCTCGACGCCATCCCCTATCTCGTCGAGCGGGAGGGCACCAACAACGAGAACCTGCCCGAGACCCATGCCGTCCTCAAGGAGATCAGGGCGGAGATGGACGCCCATTATCCCGATCGCATGCTGCTCGCCGAGGCCAACCAGTGGCCAGAGGATACCCGCCCCTATTTCGGCGAGGGCGACGAGTGCCACATGGGCTTCCACTTCCCGCTGATGCCGCGGATGTACATGGCCCTCGCCCAGGAGGACCGCCACCCGATCACCGACATCATCCGCCAGACCCCGGAGATTCCGGAATCCTGCCAGTGGGCCATCTTCCTGCGCAACCACGACGAGCTGACGCTGGAAATGGTGACGGCGGAGGAACGGGATTACCTCTGGCGCACCTATGCCCGCGATTCCCGCGCCCGCATCAATCTCGGCATCCGCCGCCGGCTGGCGCCGCTGCTCGACAACGACCGGCGCAAGATCGAGCTGATGAACGCGCTGCTCCTGTCGATGCCGGGCACGCCGGTGATCTATTACGGCGACGAGCTCGGCATGGGGGACAATTACTTCCTCGGTGATCGCGACGGCGTCCGCACGCCGATGCAATGGTCGGGCGACCGCAATGGCGGCTTCTCCCGCGCCAACCCGCAGCAGCTCTACCTGCCGCCGATCATGGACCCGGTCTATGGGTTCGAGGCGGTCAATGTCGAGGCGCAGCAGAACGAGGCGGCCTCCCTGCTCAACTGGATGCGGCGGCTGATCGCGGTTCGCAAGCAGCACAAGGCCTTTGGCCGCGGCACGCTGAACATCCTCTATCCGAGCAACCGCAAGGTCCTCGCCTATGTTCGCGAATATGACGGCGAGCGGATCCTGTGCGTCGCCAACCTCTCGCGACAGGCGCAGGCGGTCGAGCTCGACCTGTCCGCCTACAAGGGCTCCGTCCCGGTCGAATTGACCGGCGGGGCGCCTTTCCCGCCGGCCGGCGACCTCCACTACATGCTGACCCTGCCGGGCTTCGGCTTCTTCTGGTTCCTGCTAGCGGAGGAGGCCGACGCGCCGCGCTGGCATGTCCAGACCCCCGACCCGCTGCCGGAATTCATCACCCTGACGGCGCCCGCCGGCCGCCTCGCCAGGGCCCTGGAGGGGCGGGAACTGATCCAGCTCGAGCGCGACGCGCTTCCCGGTTTCGTGGAGCGCCAGCGGTGGTTCGCCGACAAGGGCGCCGCCGGCCGCCGCGTCGGGGCGACGCCGATCGGCAGCATTCCGGGTGAACAGAACCAGCTCGTCCTGCTCCACCCCGACAGCGATGGCGAGGAGGCGGCGACCTATTTCATGCCGCTGACCGTGCTGTGGGGCGAGGAGAACCTCCATTTCGGCGCGCCGAAGCTCTCCTACACGCTGGCCAAGCTTCGCTATGGTCCCAATCTCGGAGCGCTGCTCGACGGTGCTTTCGACGAACGCTTCCACCGCGACCTGCTTGCCGCCATCATTGCCGGCCGCGACATCGAGATGGAGGCCGGCCTGCTCCGCTTCAAACCGACGGAATCGTTGCGGCGGCTCGACCTGTCCGGCGAGCTGCGACCCGCCGGTGTCGAGCAGAGCAACGTCTCCTTCGTGGTCGGCGCCGAGGCGATCGTCAAGGTCTACCGCCGGCTGCGCGACGGCGAGCAACCGGAGATCGAGATCGGCCGCTTCCTGACCGAGATCGCCGGCTATGCGAACACGCCGGCCTTCCTCGGCGCCGCCGAGTTCGTTCCGGCCGACGACGGCAAGCCGATAACGCTCGCCTCGATCTTCGCTTTCGTCCGCAACCAGGGCGACGCCTGGAGCGTGACGATGGGGGCGCTCGACCGCGATCTCGAGGAATTCGGCCTGCAGCTTCGGGAGCCGGAGGAGGGGGTCGCGGCGGAGGAGCCGCCGCCTTTCCATCATCCGCTCGACCTCGGCGGCAAGCTCGGCCGCCGCACCGCGGAGCTTCACGCCGCCTTTGCCGTTCCGACCGGCAATCGCGCCTTCCGGGCCGAGGCCCTCTCTCCCGCCGACGTCAAGCGGTGGATCAAGGCGGCGACGACCGAGGCGAACCGCACCATCCAGGCGGTGGCAAAAGTGGCGCAGTCGCTTCAGGAGGAGAGGGATCGCGCCGCCGCCGCCGCCCTGCTCAGGGCGCGCAGGACCGTCATCGAGCGGATCAACGCGGTGCGCGACCTGCCGATCGACGGCCTGAAGACGCGCATCCACGGCGACTATCATCTCGGCCAGGTTCTCGTCGTCGAGGACGACCTGATGATCATCGACTTCGAGGGCGAGCCGCGTCGCGCCGTTTCCGAGCGGCGGCAGAAGACCTCCCCGCTTCGTGATGTCGCCGGAATGCTGCGGTCCTTCGACTATGCAGCGTCGTCGGCGATCGACAATGTCCGCCAGCGCACCAGCCGCGAGGATGAGACGATCGAAAAGCGGGCGACGGCCTGGCGCGACGAGGTGAGCCGCGACTTCCTGGCGGCATATTGGCGGGTGGCGGACACGATCGGCGTGCTGCCCTCGCAGCAGTCGACCCGCGATGGCCTTCTCGATCTCTTCCTGATCCAGAAGGCCGCCTACGAAATCCGCTACGAGGCGGCGACGCGCCCGTCGTGGATATCGATCCCGATCCGCGGATTGCTTGGCATCCTGACGAAGGAAACCGAGACCCATGGCACGTAAGGCTGCGAACCTCCCGACCTGGCGGCCCGATGACGCGACGATCGACGCGATCGTCCAGGGCCGGCATGGCGACCCCTTCGCCCTGCTCGGCATGCACACCCACACCAACGCGCCGGTATCCGTGCGGCTGTTCTCGCCGGGGGCCGAGGAGGCGAGGATCATCGACAAGGCGAGCGGCAAGGACGTCGCGACGCTGGAGAGGCTCCATCCCGACGGCTTTTTCGCCGGGCCGGTGCCGCGCCGCCGCAAGCCGTTCCCCTATCTCGTCGAATTCACCAATGCCGCGGCGAGCTGGCGCATCGAGGATCCCTACCGCTTCCCGTCCCTGCTCGGCGATATCGACGTCCATCTGATGGGCGAGGGGCGGCACCGCCGCATCTACGATCATCTCGGCGCCCACCAGCGAATCCTCGATGGTGTCGAAGGCGTCACCTTCGGCGTATGGGCGCCGAATGCACGGCGCGTCAGCGTTGTCGGCGATTTCAATTTCTGGGATGGCCGCCGCCACCCGATGCGCAAGCATCTCGGCATCGGCGTCTGGGAGATCTTCATCCCCGGCGTCGGGCCGGACGCCGTCTACAAATACGAGATCCTCGGCGCCGATGGCGTGTTGCGGCCGCTGAAGGCCGACCCGATCGCCTTCGCCCAGGAGAAGCCGCCGGCAACCGCCTCCCGCGTCGTTCCGCCGGCCGCCTATCAATGGTCGGATGAAGCCTGGCTCGCGGCGCGGCAGGAGCGCCAGGGCCTTGGCGCGCCGGTGTCCGTCTACGAGGTCCATCTTGGCTCGTGGCGGCGCAAGGAGGGTAACCAATACCTGAGCTACGCCGACCTCGCGGACCAGCTCGTCGCCTATGCGACCGACATGGGCTTCACCCATCTCGAACTGATGCCGGTGTCGGAATATCCCTTCGACGGCTCATGGGGCTATCAGCCGATCGGCCTCTTCGCGCCGACCAGCCGCTTCGGCCCGCCGGCCGAGTTCGCCCGTTTCGTCGATCGCTGCCATGGCGCCGGCCTCGGCGTCATCATCGACTGGGTACCCGCCCATTTCCCGACCGATGCCCACGGCCTGATGCGCTTCGACGGGACCGCGCTCTACGAGCACCAGGATCCGCGTCTCGGCTTCCACAGGGACTGGAACACCCTGATCTACAATTTCGGCCGCAACGAGGTCCGCAACTTCCTCATCGCCAACGCGCTCTTCTGGCTCGACCGCTTCCATATCGATGCGCTGCGCGTCGACGCCGTCGCCTCGATGCTCTATCTCGATTATTCGCGCAATCCCGGTGAATGGATCCCGAATGTCCATGGCGGCCGCGAGAACCTGGAGGCGATCGCCTTCCTTCGCGAGCTGAATACGGTGACCTTCGGCGACTATCCCGGCACCACCACCATCGCCGAGGAATCGACGTCATGGCCGCAGGTGTCGCGTCCGGTCGACGGCGGCGGGCTCGGCTTCGGCTACAAGTGGAACATGGGCTGGATGCACGACACGCTCGAATACATGAAGCACGAGCCGGTCCATCGGAGATACCACCACCACCAGATGACCTTCGGCATCCACTATGCCTATAGCGAGAATTTCGTCCTGCCGCTCAGCCACGACGAGGTGGTCCATGGCAAGGGCTCGCTGATCGGCAAGATGCCCGGCGACGCCTGGCAGAAATTCGCCAATCTCCGTGCCTATTTCGGCTTCATGTGGACCCACCCGGGCAAGAAGCTGCTCTTCATGGGCGGTGAATTCGCCCAGGAGCGGGAATGGAACCACGACCAGTCGCTCGACTGGCACCTGCTCGATCATGCGCCGCATCGCGAGGTCCAGGCGCTCGTCCGCGACCTCAACCACCTCTACCGGAGCCTGCCCGCCCTCCACGTCAGGGACGCCGACCCCGGCGGCTTCGAATGGGTGGAGGCCACCGACGCCGATAACAGCGTCTACGCCTATCTCCGCTTCGGCAACCAGGGCGATGCGCCGGTGCTGGTGGTCTGCAACTTCACCCCGGTCGTCCGCGAGGGCTACCGGCTCGGCGTTCCGCGGGACGGGCGGTGGGTCGAAAGGCTGAACACGGACGCCGCCGCCTATGGCGGTTCGAATGTCGGCAACGGCGGAGCGGTCGTCGCTGAATCCACACCTTGGCAGGGCAGGCCGGCCTCGCTATCTGTGACACTCCCTCCTTTGGCGACGGTGGTCCTTGAGCATTCCGCCTAGCCGCCTTCCGTGGAGATCATGACGATGCTGCGCCTCGAGCCCGGCCTGCCTCACCCCCGAGGCGCGACCTGGGATGGAGCGGGAGTGAATTTCGCGCTCTTCTCGGCCAACGCGACCAAGGTCGAGCTATGCCTTTTCGACGCCAATGGCCGGCGCGAGACGGACCGCATCGCCTTGCCCGAATACACCCACGAGGTCTGGCACGGCTACCTGCCGGACGTCCGTCCCGGGCAGCTTTACGGCTATCGCGTCCATGGCCCCTACGAGCCGTCGGCGGGCCACCGCTTCAATCCCAACAAGCTGCTGATCGACCCCTATGCCAAGGCGCTGCGCGGCGAGATCCGCTGGCACGATGCCTGTTTCGGATACCGGGTCGGCTCGCCGCGCGGCGACGTCCAGCCCGACCGCCGCGATTCGGCTTTCGTCGTGCCGAAATGCGTCGTCGTCGATACCGCCGCGACCTGGGGCCCGGACCGCCCGCCCGAACACAAATGGGCCGACACCATCGTCTACGAGGCCCATGTCGAGGGGATGACCGCGGCGCGCAAGGATATGCCCGAGCGGATTCGCGGCACCTTCGCCGGCCTCAGCGACCCCGGCGTCATCGACCATCTCGTCAAGCTCGGCGTCACGGCGCTCGAGCTGATGCCGATCCAGGCCTTCTTCGACGACCGCTACCTGGTCGAGAAGAAGCTGGTCAACTACTGGGGCTACAACACCGTCAACTATTTCTCGCTGGCGCCGCGCTACCTGTCGCCCGGCGCGGGCATCGACGAGTTCAAGGTCCTCGTCCGCCGGCTGCATGACGCCGGCATCGAGGTCATCCTCGATGTCGTCTACAACCACACCGCCGAGGGCAACCACCTCGGCCCGACGCTCTCCTTCCGCGGCATCGACAATGCCAGCTACTACATGCTGGCCGAGGACAAGCGCTATTATTTCGACGCCACCGGCTGCGGCAACACGGTCAACCTCCGCCATCCCCGCGTGCTGCAGATGGTGATGGATTCGCTGCGCTACTGGGTCGAGGAATACCACGTCGACGGCTTCCGCTTCGATCTCGCCACCTCGATGGGGCGCGAGCATGATCACTTCGATCCCAGCGCCGTCTTCTTCGACGCGGTGCGCCAGGACCCGGTGCTGCAGCGGGTGCGGTTGATCGCCGAACCCTGGGACGTCGGTCCGAACGGCTATCAGCTCGGCAATTTCCCGCCCGGCTGGGCTGAATGGAACGGACAGTATCGCGACAATATGCGGAGCTTCTGGAAGGGCGACGACGGCCGGATGCCGGCCTTCGCGGGCGCCATCCTCGGCTCCGCCGGTCGCTTCGATCACAAGGGGCGCAAATCCTGGGCGAGCGTCAATTTCGTCACCGCCCATGATGGTTTCACCCTCGCCGACCTGTGGTCCTATAACGAGAAGCACAACGAGGCGAACAAGGAGGATAACCGCGATGGCCACGACGACAATCGCAGCTGGAACTGCGGCGTCGAGGGGCCGACCGACGATCCCGCGATCCTCCGCCTTCGCGATCGCATGCGCCGCAACGTCATCGCCACGCTGCTCCTCTCGCAAGGCACGCCGATGCTGCTGATGGGCGACGAGGTCGGCCGCACCCAGAAAGGCAACAACAACGCCTACTGCCAGAACAACGAGATCGCCTGGTATGCCTGGAACGGTGTCGGCGAGCGCGAGGAAGCCTTCCAGGAATTCGTCCGCGGCATGATCGCCGTCCGCAAGCGCCACCCGGTGCTGCGCTCGCGCGCCTTCCTCCATGGCCACAGTCTCGACGACAACGGCACCCGCGACGCGGTCTGGTATCGGCCGGATGGCGCCGAGATGGACGCCGCCTCCTGGGGCGACGGCCGCGCCAAGGTCGTCGGCCTCCTCCTCAGCCAGCCGGGCGAGGAGCTGTTGATCATCGTCAATGCCTATCATGCGCCGATGCCCTTTGCCTTGCCGAATAGCAGGGCGGGGGGATGGCGGGTGACGGTCGATACGGCAACGGGTGAAATCGACCCGGCAGGCCGGCGGATCGCCGCCGAGGCGTCGATCGAGATCGGTGGCCGCTCGCTGCTCCTGCTTTGCGGGAAATGCGGATGAGCGCCGGGGACGATCTTCTCGAGCTCGCCGCCCGGGCCGGCATCGACCACGATTTCATTTCCAAGACCGGCCGGACGGTGACGGCGCCGGACGTCGTCATTCGCGCGATGCTCGCCCGGATGGGGATCGCCGCGGAGACCGAGGCCGATGTCGCGACCAGCCTCGCCATCGTCGCGCCGATGAAGGACGCGGCGCTCGAGACGCCGCCGGACGCCCTCTGCCATGTCCCCGGCTGGCTGCGGGACGGCCGCTGCTGGGGCATCGCCTGTCAGCTCTACAGCCTTCGCTCGGCCCGCAACTGGGGTATCGGCGATTTCGAGGACCTCGCCCGCATGGCCGAGGTCGCGGCCGCTGCGGGCGCCGACTTCCTCGGCGTCAATCCGCTCCATGCGCTGTTCATCGCCGCGCCCGAGCGGTGCAGTCCCTTCTTCCCGTCGAGCCGCCAGTTCCTTGACACGGTCTATATCGCTATCGACAGGGTGCCCGGCGCCGAAGCGCTCGGCGATGCGCTGGAAGCCCCCGGCGATCTCCGCTCGGGCGAGTTGATCGACTATGCCCGGATCGGGCCGGTCAAGCGCAAGGCGCTCGGTTTCCTGTTCCGGGTCTTCGAGGATCGCGCCGCGGAGGAGGATACGGCCGATTTCGCCGGCTTCGTCGCCGAGCGCGGCCGCTCGCTCTATCTCCACGCCCTGTTCGAGGCGTTGTCGGAGGAGATGGTCGAGCGCGGCCACGGGCCGACCTGGCATGGCTGGCCGGAGGCCTATCGCGACCCGGCTTCCGACACCGTCCGCGCCTTCGCCAATGATCATGCGGCGAAAGTCTCGTTCCATAGCTGGCTGCAATGGCTCGCCGACCGCCAGCTCGCCGCCGCCCAGGCGCGGGCGATCGCCGCCGGCATGCGGATCGGCCTCTATCTCGACCTCGCGGTCGCCGTCGCGCCGGACGGGTCGGACACCTGGGCCGATCGCGACCTCGTCGCGTCGGGCGTGCGGATCGGCGCGCCACCGGACTATTTCAACGCCGCCGGACAGGACTGGGGCCTGGCGCCGCTGTCGCCCGGCGGGTTGATCGCGCACGAGTTCAAGCCCTACCGGCAGGCGCTCGACACGGTGCTCCGCCACGCCGGCGCGCTGCGGATCGACCATGCCATGAGCCTCTACCGGCTCTACTGGATCGCCAACGGCTTCGCGGCGCCGGATGGCGTCTATGTCCACTATCCCTACCAGGCGATGGTCAGGACGCTCGCCGAGGTCTCGCGTCATCGCCGGACGATCGTCATCGGCGAGGATCTCGGCGTCGTCCCGCCGGGCTTCCGCGAGGCGATGCGCGCCGCCGAGATCCAGGGCTACAAGGTGCTCTTCTTCGAGAAGGAGGGAGACTTCTTCCTGCCGCCGGAGAATTATCCCCGCGAGGCGATGGCCTGCATCACCATCCACGACCTCCACACGCTGGCCGGCTGGTGGCAGGCCCGCGACCAGGTCGTCCTCGATGCGGCGGGGGTCCTGCAGGCGCACGATCTCGGCGATCTCTTCGAGCGGCGCGCCCATGAGCGGCGGCGCCTGCTCGGCCTGCTCCACGACAAGGACCTGCTGCCGGATTCGATGATCCCGGTGATGCGTGCCGAAGCCGAGCCGGCGCCTGAATTGCCGGCCGAGGTGGCGGTCGCGGTGCATCGGCTGGTCGCCCGCTCCCCCTGCCGGCTGGTCGTCGTCGCGGCGGAGGACCTTGCCGGCCAGGTCGAGCAGGTCAACGTGCCCGGCACCGTCGACGAGCACCCGAACTGGAAGCGCCGGTTGCCGGTCGCGATCGAGGATCTCGCCGGCTTCCCGATGTTCGATGCGCTCACCGCCGCAATGCGCGAGGAGCGGCCGCGGCCGGAAGGCTGAGCCGGACCCCGGGCAACGCCGGTACCCGGGCGCGGTCGGTCCCGGGCGTGGTCAGTCCCGCCGGGGCGGCCGGTCCCGGCGCGCGGGTCAGTCCATGTGCCACTGCAGCGGCAGCAGGAAGGGGAAGCCGCGCTGCTCGTCGACCTCGATCTTCATCACCGGCGCCATCCATTCGCTCCACCTGGCGTTGACCGGATCGTCGCGGAGCCTGGCGATCGTCGCGTCGAGGTCGTCGGTCTCGAAATAGCCGAAGAGCGTCAGGCCGTGCCGGAAGATCGAGTAGTTGCGGATTCCGGCCGCCGTCAGCGCCTCCAGCATTTCCGGCCAGATTTCGTCATGCCGCTTCTTGTATTCCTCTTCGTAGCCCGGCCGGACTTCGAGCACCCAGGCATATTGGCTCATCCCGTCTCTCCCAGATAGTCGTGAATGATGCGTCCCTCGACCAGGGTGAAGTCACCCCGCCAGTGGAAGCTGTCGAGCATGTCGACGACCGGCAGCCGGTGCACCGGCGCCTGGGCGTTCGGCCGGAGCTCGACGGTCGACGTTCCGCTCCAGCATTCGTGGACGGCGACGTCGGCGAGGCGCCGCGCGGTGAGCTGGCGGATTGCCGGTCGGCCGTCGATATGGTCGACCGCCTTGAGGTTGATGTTCTCGGCGAAGTCGAAATGGCGGCTGAGGCTGTCGAGGCTGTCGCGGCGCTGCTTGTAGGCCATGGTGCCGGTGATCACGTCGATGCCGTTCCGCGACACGGTGCCGACGACGAGGTCGCCGCGGTGTTCGATCCTCGGCTCGCCGAGCTTCTTCGGCTGGCCATGGACCTCGCGGCCATGGGCGACGCCGACATCCGAGGAAAGGAACAGATAGGGCGAATAGGAGCCGGCAATGCCGGTGCCGGGCAGCCGGCAGCCGACCGAGACGTTCGACTCGCCGTAGGGGCCTGTCCATTCGGTGTCGTTCATCCGGTAGATATGGGCGACGGCCACGTCGCTGGTCGCCTCGAGCGGTGGCGGCAGCAGGCGCGCGACCGCCGCCTCCGTCGTCCGCCACGCGAGCGACAACACCTCGACGTTCCGGAAGCTGAAGGGGAAGGGCGGGATCGTCGGCGCATCCCATGGCGTCGAGAAGCCCGGCGCGAGGATGTCCTCGACGGTCAGGCGGTCGATGCCGCCGTTGCGCAGATCCTTGCTCACACCGCTTCCATCCGGCCGCTCGCCGCCGAGCGATACATCGCGTCGAGCACCTCGATGGCCCGTAGTCCGACCAGTCCCGGCGCGCCATTGTCCGTCGGTCTTCCGAGGCACAGATCGACCAGCACGGCGAGCGGCTCCTCGCAGGAATAGGCGCCGTCGCCCGGCGACAGGGCAATCACCTCGTCGTTGCCGTCGCGGCGGCGCAGCTCCAGCCGCTCGCGTTCGATGTCGAGGACGAGCATGCCCCCGCTGCCGAAGATGCGGAGATCGATCTGCACCGGCCGGCCCTTGGGCAGCGTCGCGGCGCCGGAGAGCGATCCCGTCGCGCCACCGGCGAAGCGGACGGCCGCGGCGTCGTAATAGTCGACGTCGGCCGGCGACTGGCCGGTGATGGCGAAGACCTCCCTCGGCTCGAGGTCGACGACGCGGAACAGGAGCCCCAGCGCATGGACGAGCTGTCCCCAGCCGAAGCCGCCGGCCCGCTTCGGGTCGGCCCAGGTCGAGGGCGGCGGCCGGAACATCGCGCCCTCGGTTTCGAGCATCGGCTGGCCGGCGAAGAGGTCGTCGAGCGCGTTGGCCATCTGCAGGATGATGTGCTCGACCCTGCCGACCCCGGCGACCAGCCGCGCCGCTTCGGCCGCCATCGGCTTGAAGTTCCAGCCATAGGGGACGACGATCTCGCGTCCCGCTTCCTTCGCCGCGGCGACCAGCGTCCGGGCCTCTGCGGCTTTGGTGGTCAGCGGCTTCTCGACGAGGATGTGGCACCCCTTTTCGAGCGCCGCCATGGCATGCTCGAAATGCAGGATATGCGGCGAGGAGATCACGACACCGTCCATCTCGACCGTGTCGAGCATCTCCCGGTAATCCTCGAATCCCTGCGCGATGCCGAACTGCGTCTGCACCGCGGCGAGCTCCGGCGCGCCCAGCCGGTTGACGGCGACGACCTCGCAGTCGGGGTTGGTCTGGAGCAGCGGGATGTGGTTGACCACCGCCCACCATCCCGCGCCGATGACGCCGATCCGCGCCTTGTCGCTCATTCCCGGCCTCCCATCGCGTCGAGCGTGGTGAGATGGACATTCCGCAGATGCCGGATCATCGCCTTCTCCGCGGCGTCGGCGTCGCGGGCGGCGAAGGCGGCGACGAGCTCCTCGTGATCGGCCAGCGACCGCCGCAGCACGCCGGGCGTCTCCGACGCGGCGCGGCGATATTCCATGCCGAGCACATAGAGCGAATGGGAAACGCGAACCAGAAACGGATTGCCGGTCGATTCCATGATGGTCTGATGGAATTCCAGGTCCGAGACCCGGAAGCCGAGCGGATCGTTCACGAGATCGGCCTGAAGCTCGACCATCGACCGGAGCCGCGCCAGGTCCGCCGCCGAGAGCCTCTCCGCCGCCATCCGGGCGATGCCGCCGTCGACCAGGGTGCGGGATTCGTAGAGGGCGGGGGCGTTCTCGGTATTGAGCGTGATCAGGAATTGCAGCGGCGCCAGCAGGTCGGCCGCGTCCAGCGACGAGATGAAGGCGCCGCCGCCCTGCCGCGACTTGACCACCCCGAGGATCTGCAGGCCGCGCAATGCCTCGCGCAGGCTCGGCCGGCTGACCTGGAGCATCTGGGCGAGGTCGCGCTCCGGCGGCAGCTGGTCGCCGGGCTTGAGGTTCCCGGTCCGCACCAGGTCGAGGATCTTCTTGGCGACCTGGTCGGCGACGGAGTTCCGCTCGACGGGTGAAATGGCGGCGAGTGCGTCGGTCATGGCACCGGCCTCGATACGGCCCGCTTGGTGCGTCCTTCGAGGCGCGGGCTTTGCCCTCGCGCCTCGGGATGGCTCGGGAAGTGTTCGGCGTTGGCCGACGCATTCCGGGCGTCGCCCGACCTCGCCATCCTGAGGTGCTCGCTGCAAGGCGGCGAGCCTCGAAGGACGCAAGATGGTGTCATCGCCACGGCCCGGCCCATCGTCATTCCCCCAGGGCTCGCGTGCGGATCTGGTCGAGGCTGACCGCGAGCATCAGCACCACGCCCTTGGTCACGTCCTGCCAGAAGCTCGACACGTTGTTGAGGGTGAGGCCGTTATTGAGCGTCCCGAGGATCAGCACCGCGAGCAGCGTCCCCCAGACGCTGCCGCGGCCGCCATAGAGGCTGGTGCCGCCGAGGATGATCGCGGCGATGACGGTGAGGAGGTGTGGCGAGGCCGCGGCCGGGGCGGCGGCGCCGAGCATCGCGGCGAGCATCAGCCCGGCCACCGCCCCGGAGATGCCGGAGAGGATGTAGAGCGCCATCTGCACCCGCTCGACCGGCAGGCCGATCAGCCGGCTCGCTTCCGGGTTTCCGCCCACCGCGTAGACGAAGCGGCCGAAGCGGGTGCGGCGGAGCAGGATCGACAGGGCGATGAAGACGACGATCATCAGGATCGGCGGAAACGGGATATCGGCGATCCGCCCCTGGCCGATCCAGTTGAAGCCGGGGACCATCAGCGGCTTGGTCAGGCCGCCGGTGAGGATCAGCGCCGCCCCCGAGACGATGCTCATCATGCCGAGCGTGACGATCAGCGGGTTGAGCCGGAGCCGCGTCGTGAACAGCCCGTTGACCGCGCCGACGAAGGCGCCGAGCGCGATCGCGGCGACCGCCGCGAGCCAGATGTTCCAGCCATAGTCCCCGTGCAGCACCGCGATCAGGACGCCGACCAGGCCGGCGATCGCCGCGACCGACAGGTCGAGCCCGCCGGCGATGATCAGCGGCGTGCCGGCCGCCGCCATCAGGCCGATGAAGGCGATGTTGGAGCCGATCGCCATCATGTTGCGCACGGTCATGAAGAAGGGCGAGATCAGCGAGAAGACGAGGAGGAGGAGCAGGTAGAAGACGAGCAGCATCACCACGCCGGAGGACGGGCGGCCGAGGAAGGTCAGGAACGGACCGCGCGACGAGGCGGGGCTTGCGGCGGGGCGATCGGTGGTGGTGGTCATGGCGAGCGTCCGTTCATGCGGCGTTGAAGGCGGGATCGTTGGTGGTGGCGGCCATCAGCTCCGCCGGCAGCGCGCCCTTGTCGAAGCGGCCGACGATCCGGCCCCGGTCGAGCACCAGCGAGCGGTCGGAGATGCCGGCCACCTCCTCGACGTCCGACGAGAGGACGAGGACGGCGAGGCCGCGGTCGGCGAGCGCCCTGAGTTCCATGTAGATCTCGCGCCGTGCGCCGACGTCGACGCCGCGGGTCGGCTCCTCGAGGATCAACAGCTTGACGCTGTCGACCAGCCAGCGCGACACGCAGACCTTCTGCTGGTTGCCGCCCGACAGCGTCCGCATGGTCTGCTCCGGGCCCCGGGTGCGGATGCCGAGCAGGTCGATCCAGCGCTTCGCCTGCTCGGTCTCGGCGCTGCGCGAGACGAACAGGCCCTGGACGTAGCGGTCCTGGAAGGGGGCGACCATGTTCTCGCGCACCGTCAGGTCGCCGATGATGCCCTCCTGCTTGCGGTCGGCGGCGACGAAGCCGATGCCGCGCGCCTTGCCCCTGCCCGCCGATTCCGGCCGGTAGGCGGTGCCGGTCATCAGGATGGTCCCCCTGGTCGCCGGCCCGAGAGCACCATAGACCGCGCGGCCGAGCGTCTCGATGCCCGAGCCGATCAGCCCGAAGACGCCGACGATCTCGCCGGAGCGCACGGCCATGTCGATAGTGTCGAGCTTGCCCGGCACGCTGAGCCCGCTCGTCGTCAGCACCTCCTCGCCGGCGTTGCCGCCACCGGCGAAATCGTAGAGGTCGTCGGCGACCCGGCCGAGCATGGCGGCCAGCACCTCGCCGCGAGAGGCGGCGGCGGTGGTGAAGAGCCCGGCATTGCGTCCGTCGCGCAGCACCGCGATGCGATCGGATATCTCGAAGACCTCGTTGAGGTAATGCGAGATGTAGATCACCGCGACCTGCTGCTCCTTGAGGCTTTGTATGATGCGGAAGATCAGCTTCGCTTCCTGCTCGGTCAGGGCCGCGGTCGGTTCGTCCATGACCAGGACACGCGCCTGTCCGGCCAGCGCCCGGGCGATCTCGACGATCCGCTGCTCGGCGACCGACAGCCGCTTGACCAGCGCGTTGACGTCGATCGATGCGAAGCCGAGCTGGTCGAGAAGCGCGCGCGACTGCTTGTTCATCGCCCGGTCGTCGACCATAGGGAATCCCGGTCCGGCCCTGGTCGGCAGATCGGCGAGGGAGATATTCTCGGCGACCGTCATGTCGCCCATCACCGAGATTTCCTGGGGCAGCAGCCGCACGCCCGCGGCGACCGCGGCGCGCGGGTCGGCGAACACCACCGGCTCGCCGTCGACCTTCACGGTGCCGGCGTCGCGGGTGTAGACGCCGGTCAGGATCTTGACCAGCGTCGACTTGCCGGCGCCGTTGGAGCCGAGCAGCGCCATCACCTCGCCGGGCGCGACGGCCAGCTCGACGTCGGAGAGCACGGCGACGCCGCCGAACGACTTGCCGATGCCGCGCATCTCGAGGCGCGGCGGGGTGGTTCCGGGTGTTTGGTCAGCCATGAATCAATACCAGGAAACGGGAGCGCCCTCCTCTCCCGGAGGGGGTGAGGATAGCGAGACCTGTTTCGCGAAGCGAAGCCCGGTCGAGCTTGGTGAGGGATTATGGAAGCCACCAATCGAGGCGCTGTCGACCCGGTACCTCATTCTGGTCTCTCCCACAATCCCCCGCCAACTCCGCCTGGGGCCGGCTTCGCCGGTAAGGCTCCGTATCCTCTCCTCCTCCGGGAGAGCAGGGTGCCGCGCATAAGCTGCGACGACGCCGGGATATGCATGGTCGCGAGGGAGGGCCGGACCGGCCGGCCCTCCGTTCCGGGTCCGGGCCTATTCGGTCGGGATCAGCTCCAGCGCATCGGCCATCTCGGGCGACTGGCGAATCTCTTCCAGGTGCTTCTCGAAGGCCGCCTGCGGGAAGTCGATCGTCATGCCCGCGCCCTCGACGCAATCGAAGTCGGGGTAGAATTCGCAGACGTTGCCCTTGTCGACCATGACATGGGTCATCAGCACCGTCGGCGGCAATGCATTCCCGGCGAGCTCCGACAGCGCCATCGGGATCAGGAAGTTGCCGTAGCGCTCGGGGAAGTAGCCGACCGAAGCGACGAAGCTGGGCTCGGCCATCATCGTGGCGAGTTCGTCGGCGCCCATGCCGACCGCGATCAGGTCGTCTTCGCGGCCCGCCTGCTTCACGGCGCGGATCGTGCCGGTGGTGGCCTGGTCGTTGATCGCCGTGGTCATGATCGGCACGCCCTCGGGAATCCGGCCGAGCACGTTGTTGGTCTGCGCGAAGCTTTCCTCGAGTGTGTTCTTGGTGTCGATGGTGATGACGTGGTCTTCGGGGAAGCCTTCGACGGTGGCGAGGAAGCCGGCAAGCTGGCCGCCGGTCCGCATCGCCGGAACCGCGCCGGACTGCGGCAGGTCGCCGAGGATGAAGTAGCCTTCCCTGACCTTGTCGGCGCCGAACTTGGCGATCGCCGCCTGGCCCAGATAGACGCCGCCCATGTAACCCGATTTCGGGTTGTTGGCGCCGAAGAAGGTCGCGCCCGGCATCGGGATGTCGATGGCGATGACCTTGATCCCGGCATCCGCCATCTTCTGCATGATCGTCGCGCCGAAATTGGCGTCGGTCTGGAACTCGATGACGAAATCGACGTCGCGGTTGATGAAGCTCTCCGCGTTGGTCAGCGCGGTGGCGCCGTCGAGGTTGTTGTCGGCGACGACGACCTCGATCCCGGCCGCCTCGGCGTTCTCGAGGATGCCCTTCTCGACCTTCGAGCAGAAGGAGATGCCACGGTCGAGGTTGGCGAAGGCGATCACGTATTTGTCGCCGTTCTTCGGCGGGCTCTGCTTGATGGCGTCGACCACCATCGCGCCGAGCGCGTCGGCGGAGAGCATCTCGCCGGAGAATCCGGTCGGCGTGAAGCCGTGGAAATCCTGTGCCGGGGCGATCGCCGTGGTCAGCGCCAGGGCGGCGCCGGACAAAATCATGCGGACAGCGTGCAAGCGCATAGTATCTTCCTCCCAGGTAGGCTGACCTTGTTTGTAATTGGTCAGACCAGTTAAGTTCTCTGCATTGATAATCCGCGATCGGCGTTTTGCCAAGCGGCTTGCAACGCGAAGGAGGGGAACGCCGATGGCCACAATCGTCTGCTACGGGGATTCGAACACGTGGGGCGCGGTCCCGCTGCCGGAGCGCATGCTGCCCGAACGCTTCTCCCCGGCCGAGCGCTGGCCGGGCGTGCTGCGCGACAAGCTCGGCGCGGGCCATACGGTGATCGAGGAGGGCCTCAACGGGCGCACGACCTGCCTCGACGATCCGATCGAAGGCGTCCACAAGAACGGCCTGAAGCACCTGCCGGTCATCCTCGAGAGTCACGCGCCGATCGATCTGCTGATCATCAAGCTCGGCACCAACGACCTGAAATATCGCCTGTCGATGTCGGCCGGCGATATCGCCGACGGCGCCGGACTCCTGATCGACAAGGCAAGCAGCCTGGTCTGTCCGCCTCACGGCCGGGCGCCGGCCGTCCTGCTCATCTCGCCGGCGCCGCTCGCCAGGCTCACATGGCTCGCCGGCATGTTCGAGGGCGGTACGGAAAAGTCGCTGAAACTCGGCAGCGAAATGGCCCGGGTCGCGAAGGAGCGCGACGTTGCCTTCCTCGACGCCGGTACGGTGGTCACGTCGAGCCCCGTCGACGGCATCCATCTCGATCGTGACGGACAACGCATGCTCGGCGAGGCCGTCGCCGCCATCGTCCCGACGATCCTGCCGGGCGCCTGACAACCAGCCGCGGCGGACCATCGCGGCGACGCGTCCGTGGGCCGCGCCTGCTAAGTCGCGCGATCAGCAAGTAAAAAAATTACTTGCATATGTGAAAATGCCCTCATAGCCTGATGACACACCGGCGCAAGACCGGACGCGAAGACGTCTTGAGGGGGGATGTGCATGGGGGTTGCGCTCAAGGGACTGGCTTGGGACCACCGTCGTTGCTGGGGTCCTCTCGACGCGAGCATTCCCGCCTACACCGCCGCGCATCCCGACCTGACGATCGAGTGGGATCGACGCAGCCTCTACGAATTCGGCGAAGGCCGCATCGAGGACGTGGTGAAGACCCACGACCTCGTCGTTTTCGATCACCCCTTCATCGGCGAGATTGCCCGCGACGGGCTGCTGGTCCCCTTCGATCCCTGGCTCGATGCCGGGACGCGGCGCGCCTTCGAGGCCGATTCCGTCGGCCGGTCGTGGCAGTCCTACCAGGCCGAAGGACGGCAATGGGCGCTGCCGATCGACGCCGCGGCGCAGGTCGCCGCCTATCGTCCGGATCTTCTGACGGATTACGGCGATCGGGTGCCGAGGTCACACGAGGAGGTCCTGGCGCTGGGGCGGCGCCTGACGGCGAAGGGACAGTGGCTCGGCCTGCCGCTGGTTCCGACCGACGCCATGTGCCTGATCATCACAGGCGCCGAATCCGCCGGCCATCGCATCGGCGCGTCGCCGGACGTGTTTCTCGCTCCCGGCGCGGTCGCCGAGGTGGTCGATCGCCTTCGCGACCTCGCCGCCCTGTCGCATCCCGACTCCTGGTCGTGGAATCCGATCCGCTGCTTCGAGCACATGATCCACAACGACGACGTGGTCTATGTGCCCTTCGCCTTCGGCTATGTGAACTACGCGTCGCGGACCGAAGAGCCGTATCTGCTCTTCGCCGATATTCCGGCGGCCCCGCCGCACGGCGCGCTGCTCGGCGGCGCCGGCATCGGGGTCAGCAGCCTGTGCCGGCACCAGGACGAGGCGATCCGCTACGCGCTCCATCTCTGCGGCCCCGAATTCCAGCGCGGCGAATACGTCACCGCCGGCGGCCAGCCCGGCTCGCTCGCCGCCTGGACCGACCCGGAGGTCAACCGGGCGACCCGGAACTTCTTCGCCGATACGCTCGCCACCCTTCAGGGGTCCTACCTGCGCCCGACCCGTCCGGGCTTCCTGCCCTTCTTTCGCGAGTGCACCCACAAGGCGGTGGCGGCGATCAGGGGCGAGATACCGGCGGGCGAACTCGCCGACTGGCTGAACGCCCGCCATGCCGCGACCAGCGGCGCTCTCGACGGGAGCCCGGCATGAACGACGACGCCCGCATCCTGTCCCTTGAGGAGGGCGGGCCGGCAGCGGCGCGGAAGGGCCCCGCGCGCCCCGTCTACAAGGCGCCGGCGGCGGAGAAGGCGCTCGACATCCTCGAATTCATGGCCGACCGCCCGGACGGCGTCACCCAGACCGAGATTTCGCTCGGCCTCGGCCGGTCGATCCACGAGCTCTACCGGATCATCCAGCTCCTCGAGAAGCGCGGCTATCTGGTCCGCGCCCCGAAGTCGGACCGCTATCGCCTCTCGCTGAAGCTCTTCGAGCTCGCCCACAAGCATCCGCCGGTCAACCGCCTGGTCGACGCGGCGCTGCCGGTGATGCGCGGGCTCGCCCAGGATTCGGACCAGAGCTGCCACCTGGTCGTGCTCAACGGCCTGCAGGTGCTGATCGTCGTCCAGGTCGAATCGCCCCTGCCGATGCGCTATTCGGTCGCCCTCGGTTCGCAGTTCCCGGTGCTTGAGACCTCGTCCGGGGCGGTGCTTCTCGCCAGCCGCCCGCAGCCCGACCGCGACCAGTTGATCGAGCGGCTGCTGGCGGTCGATCCGCGGGCCGGCGGCGCCGACCTCGGCGAGCGCCTCGCCGCGATCGACGGGCAGGGCTACGAGATGCGCGCCTCGCTCGCCGTCGAAGGCTGCACCAATATCGCGCTGCCCGTCCGCGACCATACCGGCCGGACCGTGGCGGCGCTCACCGTACCCTATCTGCCGCAGACCCATGCGCGCTTCGACCGCCAGACGGTCCTCAGGCTGGCGCAGGCCGCGGCGATCGAAATCTCGCGCGCCCTCGGCGCTCCCGACAACACCGGCGGATCCGCCGATGGACCTTGAGAGCGGCCGCCCTTTCAACCCCCCTCGCAGGCGCGAGACAACAGGGAGGAAGACCATGCAGAAAATACTCTTCGCAATGCTGGCGGCCGGTACCGCGCTGGTCGCGGTCTCGGCCGTGCCGGCCAGCGCCCAGGACACGCCGAAGCGCATCGGCTACGTCGTCAACTACGCGACGCATGAGTGGTACCAGAATGTCATCAAGGGCATGAAGGACCACGCCGCCGAGATCGGCGCCACGGTCGAGGTCAAGGATGCCAATCTCGACGTCGCCAAGCAGGTTTCGGCCGCCGAGGACTTCATCGCCCAGGGCGTCGACGTTCTCATCCTGACCCCGGTCAACGAGGAAGGCGTCGTGCCGCTGCTGCGTCGCGCCAAGGCCGCCGGCATGCCGGTGGTGCTGGAAGGCAACCCGGTCAAGGGCATGACCACCATGGTCGCGATCTGCGACTATGACACCGGCTACGACGCCGGCGTCGCGGCCGGCAAATACGCCAAGGAGAATCTCGGCGGCGTCGCCAAGGTGATGAATGTCGGCCTGCCGCTGCTCTCGGCCACCGTGCTGCGCTCGCAGGGCTTCATGGACGGCATCCAGACCGAGATCCCGGACGCGGTGATGGTCCATGACCTCGATGGCGGCGGCAACCCCGACCGTGCGCTCGAGGTCTCGACCGCCGCGCTTGCCCAGAACGATGACATCAACATCATCTACGGCATCAACGACTCGTCGTCGCTGGGCGGTCTCCAGGCCTGGAAGGCGGCCGGCAAGTCGCAGGACGGCCTGCTCGTCGTCGGCACCGGCGGCGAGGGCCTCGCCTTCATCAACGCGATGGAGAACGAGCCGTCCTACCGCATCGAGGCCGCGATGTTCCCGGAAAAGAACGGCTACACCGCCATCGACGCCGCGGTTAAGGTCTTCAACAATGAGGAAGTGCCGCCGCACATCGTCAGCCCGACCGCGCCGATGATCGGCGACGAGTGGTCCAAGTATTACGACTATGACGGCACCACCCGGTCGATCAAATGGGACGCGGTCAACGCGCTCGTTCCGCCGGCGAAGTGCACCAAGACCGCGGCCGACCTGAAGTAGCGTCCGCGAGGAGCAACACCGCCCGGGGCCCCGTCGTGGCTCCGGGTGAAGTCCGGAAGATGGCGAAGCATCGATGGTGAGCGAAGTCTCGGCCCCTCCGAAGTCGGCAAGCCTTGTCGGCGCCCTGGTCGGCAACAACCAGATCGTCCTGGTTGCGGCGCTGGTCGTCATCTGCGTCGGCATCTCGCTGGCCGTCCCGCAATTCTATTCGAGCGCCAACATCATCGCGATCCTGCGTCAGGTGGCGATGGTGCTGATCGTCGCCTGCGGCATGACGATGCTGCTGATCACGGCGGAGGTCGACCTCTCGGTCGGCGCCTCGCTCGCCTTCGTCGGCGTCGTCGCCATGGACGTCATCAACGTCACCGACAGCGTCTTTCTCGGCGCGCTCGCCGGCATCGCCTTCGGCGCCCTGGTCGGCCTGGTCAACGGCCTCATCGTCACCCGCCTCAAGGTCAATTCGCTGATCGCCACCATCGGCACGATGATGATCCTCCAGGGCGGCGTCTTCCTCTACAGCCGCGAGGCGATCCAGAACCATCACCACCTGCCGTCCTTCGTCGATATCGGCGCCGGCTATGTCGGCCCGGTGCCGATCCCGGTCATCGTCGCCGCGGTGATCTTCATCGCTTCCTATGTCGTGCTGAGGCATACGACCCTCGGCCGCTACCTCTTCGCGGTCGGCGCCAACGAGAAGACCGCCCGGCTCTCCGGTCTCCGCACCACCTGGCTCAAGCTCTTCGCCTTCGTCCTGACCGGCGCGCTGGTCGGCGTCGCCGGGCTGATCCTCGGCTCGCTGATGAATGCCGGCCAGCCGACCGCCGGCCGCGGCTTCGAGCTCACCGTCATCGCCGCCGTGATCCTCGGCGGCACCAGCCTGTCGGGCGGCCGCGGCACGCTGATCGGCACGCTGCTCGGCGTCTTCGTCCTCAAGGTCATCGACGACGGCATCATCGTCCTGCAATGGAACCAGGACCTGCAGATGATCGTGCCGGGCGTCGTCCTGATCGCCGCGATCTATCTCGACATCCTGCGGAGGCGCGCCGATGCCCGCTGAAGCCGCGACCGCCGCCGTTGCCGAAACCGCCGCCCCGCTGCCGCTGGAAATGACCGGCATCGGCAAGCATTTTCCCGGCGTCATCGCGCTCGACAATGTCGATCTCAGCCTCGAGGCCGGCAAGGTCCATGCCCTGATGGGCGAGAATGGCGCCGGCAAGTCGACGCTGATCAAGATCCTCGCCGGCGTCTATGGCAAGGATACCGGCACCATCCGCATCGCCGGCCGCGAGACCTCGATCGCCAGCCCCGGCGACGCCCTGCGCCAGGGCATCAAGGTGGTCTTCCAGGAGATCGCGCTGATCTCCGAATTCACCGTCGCCGAGAATATCTTCCTCGAGCAATACCCGACCGGCCGATCCGGCTCGATCAACTGGAAGAAGATCAGGCAGGATGCCAGGGCGCTCTTCGAGCGCATCGGCTTCGACGTCGACACCAATGCCCGCACCGGTGCGCTGCCGATCAGCCAGCAGCAGATGGTCGAGATCGCCCGCGCGCTTGCCCATGAAGCCCGCATCGTCGTCATGGATGAGCCGACCTCGTCGCTGACCCCGGCCGAGGTGGCGCTGCTCTTCACCGTCATCCGGCGGCTCACCGCCCTCGGCATCGCCGTCATCTATGTCAGCCACAAGCTCGACGAGGTCTTCGAGATCGCCGACACGGTCACGGTGCTTCGCGACGGCCGCCACATCTCGACCAGGCCGATCGGCGAGCACACCCACGACACGCTGATCCAGGACATGATCGGCCGCCAGATCGACGACCTCTTTCCGCGCAGCCGCGGCCAGGCCTCCGGCAAGGTCGCGCTGTCGGTGAAGGGCGTGGCGACCGAAAAGCTCCGGGACGTCACCTTCGATGTCTATGCCGGCGAGGTGCTCGGCTTCTTCGGCCTGATGGGCGCCGGCCGTACCGAGCTCGCCAAGGCGATCGTCGGCTTCGATCCGATCGACAAGGGGACGATCGAGATCGGCGGCAGGCCGCTCCATCCCCACGACACCCGCACCGCCGTCTCGCTCGGCATCGGCCTCCTCACCGAGGACCGCAAGGGCGAGGGCCTGATGCTCGACCTGCCGGTGGTCTACAATCTCAGCCTCGCCGCCCTCGGCAGCTTCGCCCGTGGCGGCTTCATCGACGAGACCGCCGAGCGCGAGGCGGCGCAGGGCTATGTCGACCGCTTCCGGATTCGCACGCCGAGCCTTTTCCAGGAGATCAAGAATCTCTCCGGCGGCAACCAGCAGAAGGTGCTGCTCGCCCGCTGGCTCCTGAGGGGGCTCAGCGTCATCGTCGTCGACGAGCCGACCCGCGGCATCGACGTCGGCGCCAAGCAGGAAATCTTCGCGCTGATCGACCAGCTTGCCGCCGACGGCCATGCCATCGTGATGATGACCTCGGAAATGCCGGAGCTGCTCGGGCTCAGCGATCGCGTCATGGTCATGGGCGAGGGGCGGATCACCGGCTCCTTCTCGCGCGACGAGGCGACACAGGAGAAGATCCTCAATGCCGCAATCGTCTAGCATCGCCGCGCGCTCCGGTTCGCAGGTCACCGACACCTTCGCCACCCTTGGCCGGCGTCAGGAGATCGCGCTCGTCCTGTCGATCTTCGCGCTGATCGCCTTCTTCTCCTTCACCTCGGACTATTTCTTCACTGTCCGCAACCTGACCAACGTCCTCGGCCAGGGGTCGCTGGTGATGATCGCCGGCATCGGCGTCGCCATCGTCTTCATGTCGGGTGAGGTCGATATCTCGGTCGGTTCGCTGCAGGCGGCGGTCGCCATCCCGCTGATCGAGGTCATGAACGCCACCGGCAACCTGTGGCTCGGCCTTGCCGCCGCGCTTCTGCTCGGCCTGATCGTCGGCGTGATCAACGGCTATCTCTCGGCCTATGTCGGGATCAACTCGCTGATCGTCACCCTCGGCATGCTCTTCATCCTGCGCGGTGGCGTCTATCTCTATACCGGCAAGACGGCGATACCCGACGACGCCTATCTCGAGAGCTTCTTCGTGATCGGCAACGAGCGCTTCCTCGGCGTCGTGCCCTATCCGGCGCTGATCGCCCTCATCCTGCTGCTCGGCTTCATGTATGTGATGAGCCATCGCCCCTTCGGGCGAAAGGTCTATGCCGTCGGTGGCAATGCCGAGGTCGCCCGGCTCGCCGGCTTCCCGGTCAAGCGGGTCAAGTTCACCTGCTTCATCATCTCGAGCGTGATGGCGACGATCTCGGGCATCCTGCTCGCCTCGCGGCTCGGCTCGGCGGTCCATCTCGCCGGCATCGGCTTCGAGTTCCAGGTGGTCGCGGCGGTCGTGCTCGGCGGCGTCAGCCTCTCCGGCGGCGTCGGCTCGCTGCTCGGCATGGCGCTCGGCGTGCTGATCCTGGCATTCATGTCCAACGGGCTCGGGATGCTCGACCTGCCGACCGAATGGCAGCTCGTCATCACCGGCATCATCATCATCATCGCGGTGGCCTTCGACGAGATGAAGCGCCGCCGCGCAGGGTAGGAGGCGGATCAATGGATCGTTTGCAGGGCAAGGTCGCGGTCATCACCGGTGGCGCCGATGGTATCGGAAACGCCATCGCCAACGGCATGGCGCATGAGGGCGCCCACGTTTTCATCGGCGACATCTCGGACAAGAAGGGCGAGGCTTTCGCCAGGTCGCTGCGCGACGAGGGGCTGAAGGCGGACTTCGTCCACTGCGATGTCGCCGAGGACGGGGACATCAGGAACCTGATCGAGACCGCGATCGACAAGGGCGGCCGCCTCGACATCCTCGTCAACAACGCCGCGATAGCGATTGGCGGCTTCCCGATCCACGACATGACCGACGAGCAGTGGACCCGGCTGATGACCGTCAACCTCACCAGCGTCTTCCGTGGCTGCAAATATGCGTTGCCGCAGATGATCGAGCAGGGTGGCGGCGCGATCATCAACATGGCCTCGGCCCAGGGCCATGTCGGCCTCGACGGCTGGACCGCCTATGCCGGCGCCAAGGGCGCGGTGATGTCGATGACCCGCCAGATGGCGGTCGAGTTCGGGCCGCGGAACATCCGCGTCAATTCGATCTCGCCCGGCACGATCAACACGCCGATGAACGAGAAGGTGATCGCCGATCTTGGCGACCACGTCGCGCGCGCCTGGGTGAAGATGCATCCGATTGGCCGCATCGGCGAGCCGCGCGAAATCGCCGAGGCGGCGATCTACCTCGCCAGCGATGCGGCGGGCTTCACCACGGGCATTGATCTTCGCGTCGACGGCGGGCTGACCGCCGCGCCGCGCTATGTGCCGGATCTCGTCTGAGGGAGGGCGTGATGAACGACATGCCGACGATCCAGCGTGCGCTCGAGGGCGTCACCGTTCTCGATTTCAGCCACCTGCTGCAGGGTCCCTTCGCCACCCAGCTTCTCGGCGACATGGGCGCCGACATCATCAAGATCGAGCGGGCCGGCTCCGGCGACATGTTCCGCTCGATGACCTTCTTCGCCAAATGGGTGGGCGGTTCGGAAAGCCCGAATTTCCTCGCCTGGAACCGCAACAAGCGGTCGATCGCCCTCAATCTCAAGAGCCCCAGGGTCCATGACCTGATCATGGAGATGGCGAAGAAGGCCGACGTCGTCGTCCAGAATTTCCGCCCCGGCGTCCTCGATCGCCTTGGTTACGGCTACGAGGACTTCAAGGCCGCCAACCCGCGCATCATCTATTGCTCGGGCTCCGGCTATGGCGAGGACGGCCCCTATGTCGACCGCCCCGGCCAGGACATGCTGATCCAGGGGCTCGCCGGCCTCATCTCCAATACCGGTCGCGGCGACCAGGCGCCGGTGCCGGCCGGCGCCGGCCTCGCCGACCAGATCGGCGCGATGAACATGGTCTATGGCATCCTCGGCGCGCTCTACTGGCGGGAGAAGACCGGCAAGGGCCAGAAGATCGAGGTCAACCTGCTCGCCGGCATGCTCGCCCACCTCGCCCAGGAATATGTCGCCGTCCTCAATCTCGGCGAGGATCTCGAACGTCCCAATTCCGGCATCGGCCATCCCGGCATGCAGGCGCCCTTCGGCATCTACCGGACGAAGGATGGCGGCTATGTCTCGATCGCCATGAGTCCCTTCAAGACGCTCTACGAGACGCTCGAGGCGCCGGAGCTGGCGGTCTATGACGACCTGACCACGCTTTACGACAAGCGCGACGAGGTCTGGGAGAAGGTCGATGCCGAGACCCGCAAATACGGCACGGAAGAGCTGCTCGAGCGGATGCTCGCCGCCGATATCTGGTGCGCCGAGGTCAAGGATATCCGCAAGGCGGCCGAGGACCCGCAGGTCACCCATATGAAGATGATCACCACCTACCAGCATCCCAAGGGCGGCACGGTCAAGGTTGTCGCCCCGGCGATCCGGATGAGCGAGACCCAGCCGGTGATCGAGCGCCCGGCGCCGATGATCGGCGAGCACGGACGCGAGATCCTGGCCGAATTTGGCGTTCCCGAGGCGGCGATCGAAGACCTCGTCTCGTCCGGCGACATGACCATCGAGACCTGACGTGGCCATGTCTGCGCCCGCGACGCTTTCGGTCGAACGCCACGGCGCGGTGGCGGTGGTCACCTTCCGCCGTCCCGACCAGCTCAACGCCATCAACACGCCGATGCAGGGCGAGATCACCGACACCTTCCTCGCGCTCGGCCGTGATCCCGGCGTCAACGTCATCGTCGTCACCGGCGAGGGCAGGGGCTTCATGGCCGGCGCCGACATCAAGGAATATGCCGGCGAGGCGGACGACGCCTTCGACGCCTTCCAGAAGCGCGGCGGCGCGATGTATGCGGCGATCGAGGACAACCCCAAGCCGGTCATCGCCGCGGTCAACGGCTACGCCCTCGGCGGCGGTTTCGAGCTGGTTCTGTGCTGCGACCTGGTTGTCGCCTCCAGTGCGGCGAAGATGGGCCTGCCCGAGGTCAAGCTCGGCCTCGTGCCGGGCGGCGGCGGCACCCAGCGTGGCGTCCGCAAGCTCGGCGCCAATCGCGCCGCCTACCTGCTGATGACCGGTGCCATGCTGCCGGCCGCGGCCTTCGAGCAATACGGCCTCGTCACCCTCGTCACCGAGCCGGGCGAGCTGATGCCGCGGGCGCTGGCGCTCGCCGGCGAGATCGCCACGGCCTCGCCGGATTCGATCCGTGCGCTGAAGGCGCTGGTGCGTGTTGCGACGGAGAGCGATCTCGCCACCGGCCTCGACCGCGAGCGCGATGCGGTCTGCTCGCTGTTCCGCACCGGTTTCGCCAGGGACCGTGTCCGTGAATTCGCCGAGAAGAGCGCCGCCCGCGAGCGCGGGAAGCGAGGCTGAATCCGAAGAGGGGGATGACGATGGCCGACCCGATGAATGACGCCCCTTATCGAGGCCTCGGCTGGGCGCATGGCTGCCTGACCGTCCAGCGGCTCGGCGCGATGCTCGCGCCCGTCACCTTCCTGCTTCCCGATGGCCGCCAGGTCAGCCCGATGCAGGTCGCGCCATGGGCCGGCGAGCCGGGAACGGAGGAGCTGCCCGGCATCCTCCGGCGTCTGCGCGGCGAATGGCCTTGCGTTCCGTTCGGCTATTCCGTGCCGCCGGACGGCTTCACGCCGGCCTGGGCGGCCGCCATGCGGCCCGCCGAGCCGGACGAGGAGCTCCATGGCCATTCGTCCAACGTCGACTGGGACTGGCAGGAGGCGGAGGCCGGGACGCTGAAGCTTTCCGTCGCCTATCCCGAAACCAGCAAGGTCGCCCGGGTCGAACGGACGATCACCCCGGATCCGGACTCGCCGGCCGTCGACATCACCTTCCGCATCGAGGTGCGCGAGGATTGCCGGCTGCCGATCGGCCTCCACCCGACCTTCCGCCTGCCGCTGGTGCTCGGCGGAGCGCGGCTCGAACCCGGCCGCTTCGATCACGGCCTGACCTACCCGTCGACGGTCGAGCCCGAGGCGCCGCTCTTCGCCATCGACGCGCGCTTCGACGACCTCGCCGCGGTTCCCGGCCGCTTCGGCACCGTCGTCGACGCGAGCCGCCTGCCGCTCGCCAACGACGCCGAGGAGCTCCTCCAGCTCAACGGCGTCGACGGCACCGCGGCGCTCGCCAGCGAGACGGAAGGCTATCGCATGCGGCTCACCTGGCAGCCGGAGCATTTTCCGAGCCTCCTCCTCTGGTACAGCAACCAGGGCCGCAAGATGGCGCCATGGAGCGGCCGCCACCTCGCCATCGGCATCGAGCCGGTCTGCTCGCCCTTCGGCCTCGGCCCCGCGACCGCGCGCGCCGACAATCCGATCGCCGCCTCCGGCACCCCGACGGCGCTTGCCTTCAGCGCCGGCGAGCCCTTCGTCACCCGCTACCGCATCGCGGTGGAACCGCTCTGATGGACGCGGCCCTTCACCAAAGCCTGGTGAAGCCCAACCGGCCGATATTCACCGATCTCGCCGGCCTCGCCGCGATGGTCGCCGACGGCGATGTCTTCGGTGTCGGCGGCCACCATTTCGCCCGCCTGCCGGTCGCCCTCCTCAATGCCGTCGCCGCCCGCGGCGTCGGCGGCCTTCGCTACGTCTCCTGGGCGGGCGGCCTGCCGCTCGAGATGCTGCTCGAGGCGGAGGCGGTCGCGAGCATCGATCTCTGCTTTTCCAGCCTCGACATCTTCGGCCTGCCGCCGCGCTTCCGCGCCGTTGCCGAGGCCGGCGCGGTGCCGGTCAGCGACTGGACGGCGCTCGGCATGATCCAGGCGCTCCGCGCCGCCGAGCAGAACCTGCCGTCGCTGCCGTTCCAGTTGCCCGAAGGCTCCGACATGATGGCCCGCATGCCGGGCGCGGCGACGGTCGACGATCCCGCGAGCGGCGAGGCGGTCGGCGTCGTGCCGCCGCTCCGCCTCGATACGGTCGTCCTCCATGCCCCCCGTGCCGACGCGCTCGGCAATGTCGCGATCGTCGGCGCCCGCGCGCTCGACTGGCCGATGGCCGCGGCGGCCCGCAAGGTGCTGGTCACTGTCGAGGAGATCGTGCCGGCCGGCGAGATCGCGCGGGACGACCGCCATATGGTGCTGACCCGCAACCGCGTCACCGCGATCGCCAGGGTCGAGGGCGGCGCCTGGCCGGCCTCCTGCCTGCCCCGCTACGTCACCGACTATGCGGCGCTGAATGCCGCCTTCGCCTCCGGCGCGCCGCTGGCGGAGACGCTGCGCCTGCCGGCGGCCGGCGTCCCGCCGACCCTGCGCACGGCCGCGCATCTGCCCGCCGCCGGCGCCGCCGGCCGGCGCTTCCCGACGGTCATCAACCGAGGCAACCCGGCGGCCACCACCGACGAGGCGATGGCGATCCGTATCGCCGCCGAGCTCGACAATGACAGCTTCGCCAGCGCCGGTGCCGTCTCGCCGCTCGCCAATGTCGCCTACCGCCTCGCCAAGGCGACCCACGCCCCGGACATGTTCGTCGCGACCATGACCTGCGGCCATCTCGACATCACGCCGAGCCCGCTGAGCCTCAGCCTGATCGAGCCCTTCGACGCCGAGACGGCGGCGGCCCATGCCGGCGGCGACGACACCTATTCGGCCTACTACCAGGGCGGCGCCGTGACCCACGAGATCATCGCCGCCGCCCAGGTCGATGCCCGCGCCCGGGTCAACAACATCGCCATAGCCAGGAAGGACGGCGGCACGATCCGCCTGCCCGGCCAGGGCGGCATGGCCGACGTCGCCAACATGCACGGCAACTACGTCATCTACGTTACCCGCCACGCGCCGCTGTCGCTGGTCGCGGCGGTCGATATCGCGAGCTGCGGCCGCGCCTATCTGACTCCCGAGGAGCGCGAGGCGCGGGGCTATCGCCCCGGCGCGGTCAAGCTCATCACCGACCTCTGCGTCTTCGAGCTTGACGAGGTAAGCCGCGAGCTTGTCGTCACCGAGATGTTCCCCGGCGTCACCCGCGACCAGGTGGCCGGGGCGACCGGCTTCCCGGCCGTCTTCGCGGCCGATTGCTGCGAGGTTCCGCCGCCCGGGCCGGAAATTCTGGAGGTGCTTCGCGAGCGGATCGATCCGCTGGGTCTCCGCAGGCTCGAATTCGTCGGCTCGCGCCAGCGCGGCGGGCTGCTCGACGAGGTCATCGCGCTCGATCGCGAGCTCGTCGCCTTCCTCGCCGACGGCGTTGAAACTGAAAGGAAAGCCGGATGAAGCCGCTCCTCGACATCACCGCCGCCCGGGTCTTCTTCGACGGCATCTTCTCGGACCCGCGGGTCGCCCATCCCGAGGGCGTCGCCGTCCATGCCGACGGCTCGATCTGGTGCGGCAACGAGGTCGGGGAGCTTCTCCGCATCGACGCCGGGGGCACGGCGGTCGAGCGGATGGGGACGACGGGCGGTTTCCTGCTCGGCATCGCCTTCGACAGCGCCGGCAACTGCTATGCCTGCGACCTGAGGCATTCCGCGATCTTCCGCTACGAGGCGGCGACCGGCAGGATGGAGCGTTTCGCCGACGCCGGCATCAAGGTACCGAACTATCCGGTCGTCGACGCGGCGCGCGGCTGCCTCTACGTCTCCGACAGCGCCGGCGACCCCGGCATCGGCATCTACCGCTACGATCTTGGCTCGGGCGAGGGCGGCGTCTGGCATGAGGGGCCGACCCGCTTCGCCAACGGCATGGCGATGGCGCCGGGCGGCGACGCGCTCTATGTCGTCGAGAGCTTCGCCCCGGCGGTCAGCAGGGTGCCGATCGCCACTGACGGTTCCGCCGGGGCGCTGGAGCGCGTTGTCTCGGATGTGCGCAACGTTCCCGACGGCCTCGCCTTCGCCCCGGATGGTTCGCTCTTCATCTCCTGCTACGAGCCGAGCCGCATCTACCGCTGGCGCGATGGCGGCCCGCTGGAGGTCCTGATCGAGGACCCGCACGCCACCACCATCGCCCATCCGACCAACGTCGCGCTGAAGGGCGCGAAGATGTACACGGCCAATCTCGGCCGCTGGCACATCACCGAGATCGACCTGTCGTCGCTTTGAGCGCCCTGGCGCTGATCGGCCGAGCCGGGCTGTACATCCTGGGATTGCAAATACGCTCCAGGTGAGCGACGGTATCACATGAAGCCTCGGCCGGCGTGGCTTTGCAGGCGACGCAGGCCGGGAGGGACGACCATGGTCGTCAAGATCGAGAGCTTCGAGGGAGTCACGACGACTCCGAATTCACCGAACTACGAACACGAAGACAATGATTTCTGGCACCAGCCGGGATATCTGGACGAATACACTTTCGCATCCGGCCTGAAGCTGCTGGGGCCGATTCCAAACAGGGAAAACGGAGGTGTGTGGACCGGCGATTTCAGTCAGGGAACGGCTGACGATTGGTTCAATGACACCGACGATATTCTCAACGCCGGCGATGTGCCGGACGGGAATGCCTATATCGGCGCCTATGACGACCACGGCTTCATCCTCTTCGGCCTCGGGGCAGCCTATACCGTCAGTGCGCTGGTCACTGGCTACGACGGCGCCCCGAACGCGCTCGTCGCCTATGACGAGAACCAGAAGCTGATCACCGGCGCGTCGATCAAAAGCGTGGCGGTCGACGATTGGGGCCACAATATCATTCAGGTGACGAGCAAGAAGCCGATCGCCTACGTGGTCTTTGCCGGCGACTATATCGTCGTCGACAGGTTGCAGTTCGACACCTCGAAGCCGGACGTCATCAAGGGCGACAAGGACGGCGGCAAGGTCAGGGGTACCAATTCCGATGACCTGATGCTCGGCAAGAAAGCCAACGACAAGTTCATCGCCAAGGACGGCGACGACACCCTCTACGGCAAGAAGGGCAACGACAAGCTCCACGGCAAGGACGGCAACGACACGCTGATCGGCGGCAAGGACAAGGACAAGCTTTGGGGCGAAGACGGCCAGGACACCTTCGTCTTCGATACGGTCGCGACCCAGGACAAGCTCAAGGATTTCAATCCGGACGACGACACCATCCTGTTGTCGCGGGCGGCCTTCACCGAGATCAACACCGGCCTGCTGGATTCTGGAGCATTCGTCCTCGGCAGCGCCTCTGTCGATGCCGGCAGTCGCATCCTTTACGATCCGGCGACCGGCCGGCTCTATTACGACGAGGATGGCACCGGCAGCATCGCTCCGGTCGAGGTCGCAAGGCTGCCCGCCGGCCTTGCCGTGAGCCATGAGGATTTCTTCGTCGCTTGAGCCTCCGGCCAGGCTGTGAGGCGAAGCACGACGCCTCGCCTCACCACGGCATGACGGCGCCGGCCTTGGGGTCGGCGTAGCGCTGCTCGGGCGCGATCGAATACCAGTCCGGCCGCGCCGGGTCGCGGTCGTAGGCATAGCCACCGAGCTCGCGATAGAGCTCGGCATATTCGGCGACCTTGTCGCGGTCGAGCTCGACCCCGAGGCCGGGGCCCTTCGGCAGGGCGATCCTGCCGTCCCTGTATGGCATCTTGCCGCCCTTGATCACGTCGTCGGTCAGGTGGTGGTAGTGGGCGTCGGCGGCGAAGGCGAGGTTGGGCAGCGCCGCGCCGAGGTGCAGCATGGTGGCAAGCTGGACGCCGAGCTCGCCCGAGGAATGGACGCTCGCCCCCCACTGGAAGGTCTCCAGCACCTGGCCGGCCTTGTAGGCCTGGCGCAGGCCGCCCCAGAAGGTCGTGTCGAGCAGGATGACGTCGACCGCCTCGAGGCGGATGCAGGCGGCGAGTTGTTCGAAATTGACCACCACCGTGTTGGTCGCGGTCGGCATGTCGATGGCGTTGCGCACCCGGCGCATGCCTTCAAGGCCCCAGGCCGGGTCCTCGAGATACTCGTTGTTGAGATTGCCGATCGCCTTGGCGACCCGGATGCTCTCCTCGACCGACCAGGCGCTGTTCGGGTCGAGCCTGAGCCCGTCGCCGGGGAAGGCGGCGCCCAGCGCCTGCATCACCTCGATGTCGTGGTCGGGCGGGAAGACGCCACCCTTCAGCTTGTGGGTCTTGAAGCCATGGCGGGCAACCAGGTCCCTGGTATGGGCGACCATCTCGTCGGGCGTGATCTCGCCGCCGGCCGAGCCGTCCTTGCTGCGGTAGCGATAGAAGAGATAGGTGGCGAAGGGCACCTCCTCGCGCACCGCGCCGCCGATCAGGTCGCAGGCGCGGATGTTGAGGAACTTGCCGGCGACGTCCATGCAGGCGAACTCGATCGCCGCATGGAGCTGCATCCGGTTGTTGTAGAGCGAGGCGACCGGGTTCATGATCTTCCAGCGAAGCTGCTCGAGCTGCAGCGGATCGTGGCCGAGGAGATAGGGCTTCAGGCCGGCGATCGCCCTTTCGGCGGATTCCCCGCCGCCGCCCATCTCGCCGACCCCGGTCAGTCCCTCGTCGGTCTCGATCTCGATGAGCGTGCGGACGAAGCGCCCCCAGTGGGCGCCGTTGGAATGGCGCAGCGGCGCCTCGAGCGGGACGGTGACCGTCGTCGCCTTGATGTCGGTGATCTTCATTGCAGGACTTCCTTGTGAGCGATCTTTGCCGCGAACGCCCTTTCCCCCCTTGTGGGGGAGAAGGCGGAGCTTCGGTCGGCGAAGCCGGCCGTTGGCGCAGCCAGAGAGGGGTAAGGGACAGCGCCGTCTGAATACCCCTCTCCCGGATTTCCCACGCCGATTTGGCACGTCAAATCGGGGAAATCCGGCCTCCCCCGCAAGGGGGGAGGCAAAGGCGTTGCGACGACCTTTCGCAGTTCCTGGATCGCAGGGAGCCTCATCGCCCCTTCTTCACTCCTTGGGTGCGCCGCTGATCGGCAGCAGCAGGCCGCCGTCGGCGACGAGCGTCGAGCCGGTGACGAACGAGGCTTTGGGCGAGGCGAGGAAGACGACCGTCTCGGCAATCTCCACTGGCTCGGCAATGCGGCCGAGCGGATGCATGTTGCGGATCGTCTCGGTCAGCCCCTCCGGATCGTCGTCGAGCGAGATCGCCCAGCGCAGCATCGGCGTGTTGACGCTGCCGGGCGCCACCGCGTTCACCCGCACGCCTTAGCCGGCGAAGTCGAGCGCCATCGACCGGGTCAGGCCGATCAGCGCGTGCTTGCCGGTGGTGTAGGCGGCCACGCCGCGCTGGGTCGCGAAGGATTGCACCGACGCCATGTTGACGATCGCGCCGCGGGTCTTCCTGAGATGCGGGATGGCGTGGTGGCAGACGAGGTAGACGCTCTTCAGGTTGATGTCGATGACCTCGTCCCATTCGCTCTCGGTGGTCGTCTCGACCGTTCCATAGCGCTGGATGCCGGCATTGTTGGAGACGATGTCGATCCGCCCCCAGGCGTCGACCACCTCGGCGATGCAGGCGGCGACCTGAGCGCCGGACGATACGTCGGTGGCGATCGCCCGAACCTCGAATCCGCGCGCCGAGAGCGTGTCGGCGACCTCCTTCGCCGGAACCTCGTCGCGGTCGACGATCGCGACTTTCGCCCCGCGCTCGGCGAGGAGCTCGGCGACCGCCTGGCCGATGCCCATCGCGGCGCCGGTGACGATCGCCACCTTGCCGGAGAATTCCTTGTCGCCGTGGTTCATGCGCCCCTCGTCCGCTCCGCTGTCAGCTTCGCCTGGATGACCTCGATCACGTCGGTCAGATGCTCGTGCATCATCGCGCGCGCGGCGTCGGCGTCATGCGCCTTGAGCGCGTCGAGGATCAGCTTGTGCTGCTCGTGGTCGCGGCGCCGGTTGTTGTAGAGGTCGAGCACCGCCATCTGCTCCTTGATGTGTACCTCGGTCAGGCTGAAGACGACGTCGGCGAGGACGGTGTTGGCCGATCCCTCGGCGATCGCGCGGTGGAAGCGCATGTTGACGATGCCGAGCACCGCGTCCTCGCTGTCGCCGCCGGAAAGATGCGCCTCGGCTTCGGCGAGCAGGTCGGTCAGGTCGTCGATATGCTTCTCGGTGGCGTGGATCGCCGCGAGCTCGGCGACCGCCGGCTCGATCAGGAGACGCGCCTGCAGCAGGTCGAGGATCGTCCCCGTTCCCAGCGTCCCGGTATAGGGGTTGGTCACCATCAGCCGAGGCTCGGCGCGGGTGACGTAGATCCCCGAGCCGTGACGGATGTCGAGGTTGCCCGCCATCTGCAAGAGGCGGAGCGCCTCGCGCATGGTCGGGGTCGCGACCGAGAAGCGCTCGGCCAGCTCCTTGACGCTCGGCAGCCGGTCGCCGGGCTGGAGTCCTTCCTCGAGGATCAGCGACAGCACCTGCCGGGTGAGGTGGCTCGACAGGGAGACGGGCGCGCCCGTCCGCTCGACGATATTCAACCGGCTTCCTCCATTTGCCGATCTCAGTAACTCAATAACTCACTCAATGTCCAGAGACAGTCCGGGACGTGTAGCGCCCGTTGCCGGCCGGTGCCGTTCCGGGCCCGATTCGGCGTGTGCCCGGGCCCGTCGCGGGGACGCCCTTGTGCGGACCGGCGCGCCTCCATAAGACTCCTCCACCTTCCGCGAGGCATTCGCCATCGGCGGGAGCGGTGGCTGCGGGCCTCTGTGCCGTTGCCTGGCAAGCAGACGACAAGGGGAGGCGCGGCATGGAAGCACGGCTCGACGGCAAGGTCGTCCTGGTCACCGGAGCGACGCAGGGGATCGGCGAAGCCATCGCCGATGTCGCGGCGCATAGCGGCGCGTCCGGTCTCATGCTCACTGGCCTCGAGGCCGACCAGGGGGAGAGCGTCGCCCGGCGACTCGGGGAGACTGGCGTCGAGACGCAATTCCTCGCCGCCGATCTCAGGGACGCGGACGCGCCGGAGAGGCTCGTGTCCGCATGCCTGTCACGCTTCGGCCGCATCGACGGGCTGGTCAACGTCGCGGCGCTGACCGATCGCTCGTCGTTGCTGGACGCCGATATCGGTCTCTGGACCGAGCAATTCGACGTCAATGCGCGGGCGCCTTTCTTCCTGATGCAGCATGCGGTCAGGGCGATGCGCGAGCGCGGCGAGGGCGGGGCGATCGTCAACATCCTGTCGATGAACGCCCATGGCGGCACGCCGGACCTGACGGTCTACTCGGCGACCAAGGCGGCCCTTGCGCTGCTCACCAGGAACGCCGCCGATGCCCATCGCTGGGACCGCATCCGGATCAACGGCATCAATGTCGGCTGGGCGCTGACCCCGAGGGAGAGGGTCATGCAGGCGGAAACCCTCGGCCGCGGCGAGGGCTGGGTCGCGGAAGCCGAGAGTTCCATGCCGTTCGGACGACTGCTCGTCCCTGCCGATGTCGCCAATCTCGCGGTCTTCCTCCTCAGCGAGGCCGGCGGCCCGATGACCGGCGCCCTGGTCGATCAGGAACAGTGGGTGCTCGGCGCCAATCGGGGAGTGGCGTGAGGCAATAGGCATCGGCCGGCGGCGATGCTAAGGAACGGTAACCGCCGCTTCCGGGCGCACAAGAAGAATGATGGAGGAAACCGATGAAGAAGCTCCTGAACGATCCCTATGCCTATGCGTCCGAGACGCTTGAGGGGCTTTGCCGGGCCCATCCCCAGAATTACCGCTTCAGCGATGGGAGCCGGCAGGTGGTGGTCAGGCCGGACAGTTCGGTCAGCGGCAAGGTCGGCATCGTCACCGGCGGCGGATCGGGCCACTTGCCGGTCTTTGTCGGCTATGTCGGCCG
>NZ_JAGRLA010000042.1 GCF_020442045.1 Bauldia sp.
GACGTTGTTGACGTAGGTTTCGAGCAGGAACATCGCGCCGTGGTCATAGGCGGTCTGGGCGAGGTCGGCGATCACCTTGCGGCATTCCTCGAAGCCTTCCTCGGTCTTGTTCTTGGGGTGCGCCACCCAGTCCGACTCGGTGTTGTAGGTGCCGGTCTCCGAGATCACGTAGCGCGAGCCGAAATTGCGGGCGTTGCGGATGATCTCCTTGAGGTAGCCGACCCGCTTCTCGCGCTCCGCCTTGTCGGGGTGGATGATGTTGGTATAGCCGGAGAGGCAGCAGATCGGCAGGTCGTGGTCGCGGAAGGTCTCGCGCACCTTCCTGGCCTTCTCCAAGGTGATCTGCCCGGCCGACAGGTCGACATCCTTGAAGTGCAGGTCGAGCTGCACGGTATTGAAGCCCAACCCTTTGATCTTCTTGGCCGTTTCTTCCAGTCCATACGGGAAATATCCCGTGAAAATGCCAACCTGCATCATCGTTCTGTTCCTCCCAGGAAATACGTTTTCAGGTCTCGATCTCGGATAGTCTGACCGGGCGGTTCTCGGCCATGGAGCGATAGCCGGCCTCGATCAGCGCCACCGTCTTGACGTTGTCGGCGACGGTCAGCGCCGGTTCATCGCCGCTCTTCACCGCATGCTGCAACTGCTCCATCACGCCGATGAAGGCCTGCGGAAACCACATGCTGTCCCATGTCGGCGTGACCCACTTTCCGCCGGTCGTCTTGGTCGAGGCATAGGTCAGCGTCGAGGCGACGCCGGTCGGCCAGCCGATCGTGCCCTTGGCGACGCCCTCGGTGCCGTCGACCCGCCAGTTGATGTGCTGGTCGTCGTCATAGCGGTCGTCGCGCGGCCCGTGCCAGACGTCCTCCAGCGACAGCGCCAGCACGCCCGAGGGGAAGCGCAGCGTCGAGACCGTGATCCCGTCGGTGTGCTTGAAGGCGGTGCGCGGGTCGGTCCGCGAGGTCGTGTAGATCTCGTCCGGATCGCCGAACAGGAAGCGCAGGACGTCGAGGTGGTGGACACTCATATTGGCCAGCGTCAGCCGGTCATAATCCTCGAGGAAGGTCTGCCAGTGCGGGATCGCATGCATGTCGATCTGGGCGAAGACCGGATCGCCGATCTCGCCGCGATCGAGGATCTCATTCAGCACGCGCATCGACTGGTCGTAGCGCATATTCTGGTTGACCGAGAGCACCTTGCCCGCGGCCTTGGCCTCGTCGCGGATGGCGATCGCCTCGCCGAGCGTCAGCGAGAGCGGCTTCTGCGCCAGGATGCCCTTGATATGCGGCTCCCTCAGCGCCAGCCGGATCAGGTCCGGCTGCTGGTCCGGCGGATAGGCAATGTCGAGGATCTCGATTTCGGGATCGGCGATCAGCGCCTCCGGCGTGTCGTGGACCTTGGGGATGCCCCAGCGCTCGGCGACCCTGCCGGCATTGGCCCTGGTCCGCGAAGCGATGGCGGCGACCGGAAAGCCGGCTTCCTTGTAGGCGGCGAGATGGCACTCGGCCATGATCATGCCGGCCCCGATGCAGCCGATCCTGAAATCGCGGCTGCGGATCGGAGGATCGGGGGTGAAGCCCTTCGAATCCGCCATTCGTCGTTCCTCCCTCTGGTTTCGGCCCACCGAACCCCGGCGTTTCGCATCGAAAGCACCGGTGCCGATGGCTGGTCTTGGCTAGTCTTCGGGAAGGGCGCGTCACCGGTCAGGACCGGGATGGTCCGGCGACAAAACCTCAGATCGCGGCGCGGCGCAGGGCGCGGCGCGTGGGTCTTTCAGTGTCCTCCCCCGAGGTTCCGGAACCTCTCCGATTTTCTCCGAGCTTGATCAAATATCCTTCATTCTGTCAACGCGACCGCTGTCTCCCGGTGATCCGTCGCGCTCCATCCGCGAATGAGAGATTTCTGAATCCTTCTTGTTTTCAGCTGGATACGAGTGCCCGTCGATGGGCGATAACGCCTGTGACCACAGACTAGCGACGCCGTTGATCGACTGCCAAGCAGCAAAATGATTGAAACTGATGTATTCTTGATCAGATAGTCGACCGCCTCCATTGGAAGGGGTCCGAAAGGGAGAGATGCGTTTGGACAGGCAAGGTCATCGATGAGCGAAATGGATGAGCGCACGATTCCGACGCGTGCGACGATCACGGAGGTCGCCCGCGCGGCGGGGGTCAGCACGGCGACGGTCGACCGGACGCTGAACAACCGCGCCGGTGTCAGGGCACGGACGCGGGAGCGGGTTCTCGACGCCGCGGAGCGCCTCGGCTACCTGCCCGAAAGGCGGGCCGTCGCACCGGACGAGGCGGCCGTGGTCGATATAGACTTCCTGCTGCCCGGCGGCACCAATACCTTCCTCAAGATCCTGTCGCATCAATGCATGGCGCTGGCCGAGAAGCGCCGGGACGAGGCCCGCATCCGCGTCCATCACATCGAGGGCTTCGATCCCGATGCCCTCGCCGCGGGGCTCGCCGCGCTGAAGGAGACGTCCCGGGCCATCGGGGTCATACCGCTCGATCACCCGACGGTGCGCGAGGCCATCCGTGACGTTGCGGCGGATGGCGTCCCCGTCCTCGCGATGGTCTCGGACATCTCGAATGTCGCGCGGATCGGCTATGTCGGGATCGACAACCGGGCCGCCGGACGGCTGGCCGGTCACCTGCTCGGACGGTTCATCCCGCCGGGCGGCCGCGAGGTGGCGCTCTTTGCCGGCAGCCTCAGCTATCGCGGCCATGAGGAGCGCGAGATGGGCTTCCGCCACATGCTGGCGGAGGAATATCCGCATCTCAAGGTGGTCGAGCTTCGCGAGATGCGTGACGACAGCGAGCGCGCCTACGCGGAAGCGAAGACGCTTCTGTCCGCCTATGGCGGCCTCGCCGGCATCTACAACATAGGCGGCGGCAACCGCGGCATCGCCCGAGCCCTCGAAGAGGCGGGCCGCGCCCGCGACGTGGCCTTCGTCTGCCACGAGCTCACCGAATTCACCCGCAGGCTGCTGATCGCCGGCGTCGCCGACGCCGTCATCGACCAGAATCCGCGGGTCGAGGCGCGCGACGCCGTCGACTGGCTGATCCATGCCGCGCGGGGCCGGCCGGTGCCGACATACGCGCCGATCCGCATCCAGGCGATCTTCAAGGAGAACATCCCGCAGGTGTGATCGGCAGTGTCGTCGGGAACCGTTCATCCAGAACGGCTGGATGACCTGCGACGCTATTGGCCCGGGTGGATCATTTGCAGTTTAGACCGGCCGCGGCCCGCGCGTCGTCCGAGGGACGACACGGTCACGCCAGCGGCCGCGCGAATTGCGCGAAGGCCTCTTCCGTCGGCGTCGAGCTTGCGCCCGGCATCTGCGGCAGGGCGTAGGTCCCGCCCTCCACCACGATCGGCTCGACGAAGCAGTCCATGATCCAGGGGATGAATTCGAGCATCGTCGTCGCCGGATGCCAGGCCGCGAGATGGACGTGGATCTGGCCCATGTCGCCGACATGCGGCACCACTGGCAGCCGCCGCGCATGGGCCGCCTCGGCGACGGTGACATATTCGCTGACCCCGCCGAGCCGCGTCACGTCGGGCTGGACGTAATGCACCGCTCCCGCGTCCATGAAGCCCGCGAAGCCGTCGGCATGATAGAGCTGCTCGCCGAGCGCGATCGGGATCGACGTCGCCCGCGCCAGCGCCGCGTGGCCGGCGATGTCGTCATACCAGAGCGGCTCCTCGAACCAGAAGAGGTCGAGCGGCGTCGCCCGCTCGCAGAACCGGAGGCACGTCGGCAGGTCCCACTTGCCGTTGCCGTCGACGGCGATCGTCACCGCCGGGCCGACCGCGTCGCGCACCTTCGCGATCCGCTCGAGGTCGGTCATGATGTTGTCCGAGCCGACCTTGAGCTTCAGCCGCCGGTAGCCGTCGACCTCGACCGCCTTGAGGCTCCCCGCGACAAGCTGGTCGACCGGGATCGAGAGCCAGCCGATGTCGGTATTATAGGCCTCGAGCTCCGGTGAGGTCGCCCCGCCGAGCAGCTTCCACAGCGGCATCCCGGCCGCCTTGGCCTTGAGGTCCCACAGCGCGATATCGACGGCGGCGAGCGCGAGCTGGGTGATCCCCGCGCGCCCGACCCACTGGATGGCCGGGAAGCGGGCGAGCTTCCGCCACAGCCGGGTGATGTCGAGCGCGTCCTCGCCGACCAGCAGCTCGGCGTAGCAATCGCGGATGCAGGCGGTGATCAGCCGGTCCGAGGCGAGATGCGCATGGGTGCCGGTGAAGCCGTAGCCGGCCGTGCCGTCGTCGCCGGTCAGCCTGACGCCGACCACCCCCCAATGGGTGATGGTATGGCTGGAATCGGAGATCGAGCTGCGGTTGAGCGGGACATGCAGGATGAACGGCTCGACGGATACGATCTTCATGGCAAGGCTCCCCCGGGAATTATCACTCTTGACGGCGCGCCCGCGCGGTTCGCCGGGGCGCCGGCCGCTCACCAGTCGACGATGGTCCCGTCCTCCAGCACGGCATTGGTCGCGTGGAGGACCTCCTGGGCGAAGGGGTGGCGCGCCGCGACATCCTCGTCGACCTCGACCCCGAGGCCGGGCGCCTCCGGCACCTGCCAGTAGCCGTCGACCATCCGGATCGGTCCCTCGACCACGTCGAAATACCACGGCACCGCGCCGACCATTTCCTCCTGGATGACGTGATTGGGCGTCGACACCGCGAAATGCAGCGCCGCGACCCCGGCGATCGGCCCGAGCGGGTTATGCGGCGCGACGCCGACCGACACGGAATCGGCCATGGCCGCGATCTTCTTGGCTTCGAGCAACCCGCCGCAATGGCAGATGTCCGGCTGCGCGATGTCGATGGCGCGGGCCCGGAACAGCTCCTCGAATTCCGTTCGCTCGATCAGCCGCTCGCCGGTGGCAAGCGGCACCGTTGTCCGCGCCGCGATCGCCGCGAGGCCGGCGGTATCGCCCGGCGGCAGCACCTCCTCGACGAACATCGGCCGCGCTGGCGCCAGCGCCTCGATATAGGCGAGCGCCGCGCCGGCCGAGGCCGGCCGGCCGTGGAAATCGACCATGATCTCGACCGACGGGCCGACCGCCTCGCGGAGCGCCGCCATCATCCGCGCCACCTTGTCGATATCGGCGACCGGCGCGTGGAAATGCGAATAGGGGATGAACACCGCCTTGAAGGCCGAATAGCCCTTCTCCACCACCGCCCGCGCGTGCTCGACCAGCGGCGCCGCGTCGAGGCTCTCATAGACCGCCCGCATGTCGCCGAGCCCGAGATGGGTATAGACCCTGACCTTGTCGCGCACCTTGCCGCCGATGAGCCGCCAGACCGGCACGCCGAGCGACTTGCCAAGGATGTCCCACAGCGCCAGTTCGATCCCCGACACCGCGCTCATCCCGATCGCGCCGAGCCGCCAGAAGGAGTGCTTCTTCATCACCCGCACGGCCTGCTCGATGTCGCGCGGGTCGCGGCCGATCATCAGCGGCGCCAGGTCCTCGACCGCCCCGACCACACCGCGCGTCTTCCATTCGAGTGTCGCCTCGCCCCAGCCGTAGAGCCCCGCCACGTCGGTATCGACGCGGACGAAGACCCAGTTCCGCATCTCGGCATTGACGACGACGGTCCGGATACCGGTGATCTTCATGGCCGTGCTTCTTGCTGGAAAACGAGTCTGCGGCGCGTTCGGCCATGTCGCGCTTGATAGCGCTGCGGCTTGATTGCATCATGTCATATCACAGCATTCCGCTGGCGATCCATGCTGGCGGACGGTGTGTGGGGCAGCGGCTCCGGGCGACGGAACGGACAGGGAGGAGGACCCGCCGCGGGCTTGCGGGGGTGGGTGCTGGCTGTCCGTCGCAAGATGGGGGGAGTGCGCGACGTGACCGTCGAATGCGTGGTCGATTGCCGGAACAAGCTCGGCGAGGTGCCGGTCTGGGACGTGGCCGAGCAGGCGCTCTACTGGGTCGACATCGAGGGCAGGCTGCTGCAGCGCCTCGAACCCGCCACCGGCAGGCTCGACCGCTGGGAGATGCCGGAACGCATCGCCTGCTTCGCGCTGCGGGAGAAGGGCGGGCTGATCGTCGGCTTTGCATCGGGCATCGCCTTCTACGATCTCGACACCGGCGCGATCGACTGGATCGCCCGTCCCGAGGCCGACAGGAACACCCGCTTCAACGAGGGAAAATGCGACCGCCAGGGCCGGTTCTGGACCGGCACAATGGACGACAGCCTCGCCGAGCATGACGGCGCCCTCTATCGCGTCGACCCGGATCTCACGGTGACCAGGGTCCTCGGCAATGTCGGCATCTCCAACACCATGGTCTGGAGCCTCGACGACCGGAGCTTCTATTTCGCCGATACCCTCGACGGCCGGATCGACCGCTTCGACTTCGACGCCGTCTCCGGCAACCTCTCCAACCGCCGGCCGGTCATCGACCTCAGCGGCACCGGCATCGGCCCGGACGGATCGACCATCGACACCGACGGCTATATCTGGAACGCCCAGTGGGACGGCTGGCGCCTCGCGCGCTATTCGCCGGACGGCGAGCTCGACCGCATCGTCGAGCTTCCCGTCCAGAAGCCGACCAGCTGTATGTTCGGCGGTGCCGACCTCCGGACGCTCTACGTCACGACCGCGATCTGGGACCTGACGCCCGAGCAGCTCCGCGCCCAGCCGCAGGCCGGCGGGCTTTTCGCCGTCGATGTCGGCATCGGCGGCGTCCCCGAGAGTCGCTTTGCCGGCTAGGCGCGAATTGATGTGAAATGATGGTGCCTTGCCGAAAATGCAGGCAGATTCGGAGGGCAAACCATCAAGATTCTCGTTGGTCCATGCTAGGGTTGGCGCAGCCTGTGTGCTAGTGGTGGACACCATAATGAACACGAGGAGCCCACATCGAAGGGCTCCCGGAGGGGTGACTCGCAAAAGGGAGGAATGGAATGTCAATCAGGAATCTGTTTGTCGCCGCCGGCGTCACCGTCGGGCTGATGTCCGGCGCCGCCATGGCGGCGGGGCCGGAAACCGTCGCCGGTCCGGGAGCCGATCCCCAGTGCTTCGTGCCGTGGTCGAGCGATACGACCTACTTCCAGTGGCCGGCCAGGGAAGGCCCCTACCGGATCGCGGTGGTCAACGGCTTCGTCGGCAACGTCTGGCGCATCCAGATGATCCAGACCGCCAAGGCCTATGCGGCGCTTCCCGAGATTGCCAAGGACATCAAGGAGTTCAAGGTCGTCTCGGTAGGCACCGACATGGCCGCCCAGCTCGGCGCCATCGAGGACTTCATCAACCAGGGCTTCGAAGCCGTGCTGATTGATCCGAACACGCCGAAGGGCTGGGATCGCGTCATCCGCCTCGCCAACCAGAAGGGCACCCTCCTGATCGCCTTCGACAACCAGGTCGAGACCGACAAGATGGCCGGCGTCGCCCAGGATCAGGTGATCATGGGCGTGCAGGGCGGCCAGTGGCTGGTCGACCATGTCGGCAAGACCGGCAAGCTGCTTGAGATCCGCGGCGTGCCGGGCTTCTCCGCCGACCAGGAGCGTCACGACGGCTTCCGCAGCGTCGTCGAGGGTGACGGCATGGACTTCGAGATTGTCGAGGTCGTCGGCAACTGGGCGCCGGGCGACTCGCAGAAGGCAACCGCCGACGCCATTGCGGCCCACGGCCATTTCGACGGCATCTTCACCCAGGGCGGCACCAACGGCACCGTCCAGGCTCTGATCGACGCCGGGCATCCCTTCATCCCGATCTCCGGCGAGGGCGAGAACCTCTTCCGCATCCAGATGGCGGAATACGCCGACCAGGGCCTCAAGGGCTTCTCCTACGGCCAGTCCCCGGCCCAGGTCGCCATCGCCATGAAGGAGGCCATCGCCGCCCTCCAGGGCAAGCCGATCCCGCAACTGGTCAAGATCCCGAATCCGACGACCAACTACGAGACCATGGAAGCCGGCGTCGACTACTTCCCGGACCTCACCGCCGACTTCTTCGCGGCGAACGCCTTCCCGCCCTGCGGCCTGAACTTCACCGCGCCGCAGCTGATGGCCCAGACCGGCGACGACGAGCAGTAGTCGTCGCGCCTCTACCGAAACGGTTCGCGCCGCCGGCCTCCCGGCGGCGCGTCTTCCGAGGGGGGATGGAAGTCTTGGACACGGGGCCTGCCGCGCCGCTTCTGGAGATGCGCGGCATCGGGAAGTCATACGGCGGTGTCGCGGCGCTGGATGAAGTGGATTTTTCCGCGCATGCCTCGTCGATCCACGCGGTGCTCGGCGAGAACGGCGCCGGCAAGTCGACACTGATCAAGATCATCTCGGGCGCCATCGCGCCGGACCGCGGCACGATGTCCTTCGACGGTCGCCCGATCACCGTCGCCGATCCCCAGGCCGCCAACGCCGTCGGCATCGTGACCGTCTTTCAGGAGCTGTCGGTCATCCCCGACCTCTCCGTCGCCGATAATATCAGCATCACCCGGCCGCCCAAGCGCCTCGGCCTGATTGATCGCCGCGCCCAGCGCCGCCGCGCCGAGGAGCTGCTGGCCCGGGTCGGCTGCGAGGACGTCAACCCGCGCGCCCGCGTCGGCGACCTGCCGCTGTCGCGCCGCCAGATGGTGGAGATCGCCAAGGCCCTCGGCCGCGACCCCAAGCTTCTCATCCTCGACGAGGCGACCTCGGCGCTGACCGCGGCCGACGTCGAGCGCGTCTACACGATTCTCCATCGTCTCCGCGACGACGGCCTCGCCCTCCTCTACATCTCGCACCGGATGCACGAGATCGAGGAGCTCGCCGACACCATCTCGGTCTTCCGCAACGGCCGCCATATCAGCACCTTCGCGAAGGGCACCCAGTCCGACGATCAGATCGTCCAGATGATGATCGGGCGCGACGTCAGCAACGTCTACCCGCCGAAGCCGGTGCGGACCGAGCCGCCCCCGGTCGAGCTGGAAGTCAGCCGTCTCGGCTGGACCGACCGCCTGTCGGACATCTCCTTCACCCTCGGCAAGGGCGAGATCGTCGGCCTCGGGGGCCTCGACGGGCAGGGCCAGCGCGAAGTCCTGCTCGCCCTGTTCGGCGTGCTGCGCAACGTCTCCGGCACCGTCCGCGTCTTCGACCACAAGGGCGTGCCGAGGAGCCCGGTCGTCGCCACCCGGCCCGACCATGCCATGGCCCTCATTCCGGAGGACCGGAAGACCGAGGGCCTGATGCTGCCGATGTCGATCTCCGACAACATTTCCCTCACCTCCCTCAAGTGGCTGTCCAGGGGCTTCGTCATAGACGGCACCGCCGAGAAGAACGCGGTGGACGGGATGATCGAGAAGCTCCGGATCAAGATCGGCAATCCGGACGACGCGGTCGCGACGCTCTCGGGCGGCAACCAGCAGAAGGTGGTCATCGCCAAGTGGCTGCTGACCGGTCCACGCATCCTGCTCCTCAACGACCCGACGCGCGGCATCGACGTCGGCACCAAGGAAGAGATCTACCGGCTGCTCCGCGAGCTTGCCGACGCCGGAACCTCGATCATCCTCTACTCGACCGATTATGACGAGCTGATCGGCTGTTGCGACCGGGTGCTGATCCTCTACGGGGGGCGGATCGTCCAGACCCTGGAGGGCGACGCGATCACCGAGACCAACATCGTGGCGAGCTCCTTCAACCTGCCCGTCGAAAGCGAGGCTGCTGCGGAACCGGTGCGGCCACAATGAGCAATTTCAGGCTTTGGATCTCCCACAATACCGGCGCCCTGATCGCCGTTGTCCTGTTCCTCGTCCTCTACATCTTCTATTCGAGCCTGCATCCGCGCGGCTTCACCACCGACCTTCTCGTCCAGAACTCCAACGAGGCGCTGGCGCTGATCTTCGTGTCGATCGCCCAGACCCTTGTGGTCATCCTCGGCGGCATCGACCTTTCGGTCGGATCGCTGATGACGCTGGTCAACGCCGTCGCCTCGGAGGTGGTCATCGGCACCGGACCGGAGATCGTGCTCGGCATCGTCATCTGCCTCGCCATCGGCCTCGCCGGCGGGCTGATGAACGGCGTGATCATCGTCTATGGCCGGCTGCAGCCGATCGTCGTCACCCTGGCCACCGGCGCGATCTTCACCGGCCTCGCCCTGCTCGTCCGGCCGACGCCGGGCGGCGAGGTCGATGGCGATCTTTCCTGGGTCGCGACAAACGCCCTTTCGGAGCTCCCCGCCACCTACGGCTGGTGGGACAGCGATCCGGGCTGGTTCAATCTGGTCTCCGGCATTCCGATGCCGATCGTTATCCTGCTCCTGGTCATCCTTCTGGTGTGGATCCCCTACCGCAATTCCGAGCTCGGTCGCGGCGGCTACGCGATCGGCTCCAACGAGGCGGCGGCCTATATGTCGGGCGTCCGCATCAACCGCTCGAAGCTCGCCGCCTATACCCTCAGCGGCATGTTCGCCGGCCTTGCCGGTCTCTATTTCGCCATCCAGACCGGCAGCGGCAATGCCGACCCGATCCAGGCCGGCACCTATACGCTCAACTCGATCGCCGCGGTGGTGATCGGCGGAACCTCGCTCTTCGGCGGCTCCGGCGGCGCCATCGGCACGATCTTCGGCGTCATGGTGCTGCGGTCGATCACCTTCTGCTTCCGCGTCGTCGACACGGATTCGGCGGTCGGCTTCCTCGCCAACCCGCTCCTCCAGCCGATGTTCGAGGGGCTGATCCTGGTCATAGCGGTCACGCTCGGCGCCGCCCGCGCCTTCAGCGTCAAGAACCGCCTCAACATGTTCCGGTGAGGCCCGTCATGCCCGTGCCGAAAATGTCCAACCTCAGGAATTCGATCGACCGGCCACTGCTCTTCGCCGGTCTTTTCATCATCGCGATCCTGGTCGTCGGCACCGTCTATACCCTGATCTTCGAGGGCAATGCCGCGCTGCTCTCGCCGACCTACCTGATCCTTCAGCTCAAGGTCGCGTCGTTCCTCGGCATCGTCGCGGCCGGCATGATGATCGTCGTGCTGCTCGGCCATATCGACCTGTCGGTGCCATGGACCATGACCGCCTCGGCGATGCTGGCCGCCGCGGTCGGCGGGCCGTTCGCCATCCCGATCGGCCTTGGCGTCGGCCTCGCGATCGGGCTCTTCAATGGCATCGGCGTCGCCTATCTCCGCGTCCCGTCGATGATCTTCACCCTCGGCGTCAACGTCATGCTTCGCGGTTTCATGGTTATGCTGACCGGCGGCTTCTCGCCCTCCTCGGTGCCCACCGATGCGATGCTGTGGCTCGCCAAGGGCGAGATCATCGGGATCCCCAATCCGGTTATCGTCTGGGCGCTGATCAGCCTCGCCGTCGCCTTCATGCTCCGGCGCATGCCGCTCGGCCGCTACATCTACGCGATCGGCAACCGCGAGGCGGCCGTCTACCTTTCCGGCGTCAATACCCGCCTCGTCGTCGTCGCGAGCTTCGCCCTCTGCAGCACGCTGGCCGCCTTTGCCGGCATCCTGCTCGCCGGCTATTCCTCCAAGGCCTTCCAGGCGATGGGCGATCCCTACCTGCTGCCGTCGATCGCCGCGGTCGTCATCGGCGGCACCAACATCCTTGGCGGCGCCGGGCGCTACGCCGGAACCGTGGTCGGCACCATCCTCATCGTGCTCCTCCAGAGCGTGCTGTCGGTGATGCAGATGCCCGAGGCGGGTCGCCAGATCATCTACGGCGTGGTGATTGTGATCATGCTGCTGGCCTATGGCCGCGGTCAGCGCCTGCGCGTTTAGGACGATCCGCGCCATTCAGGCCGTGCGGCGCCGTTGCGGCGGCGGCGGGTCGGCGCCGGCCCTCCCGAGAGAAGGATCAAAGCACCGAGAAGCCCTTCACGAAGGGGTCGCGGTCGTCGAGGAAGATCGTGTTATAGCCGGTGATCCACGCCTGCCCCGCCACCGAGGGAACGATCGCATCGAGATCGCCGACCTTCGTCGCCGCCTCGACCCGGCCGTGGAACAGGCTGCCGATGATGCTCTCATGGACGAAGGCGTCGCCGACCTTGAGGTCGCCCCGCGCGGCAAGCTGCGCCATCCGCGCCGAGGTCCCGGTGCCGCAGGGCGACCGGTCGATCGCCTTCTCGCCGTAGAAAACGGCGTTCCGGCCGTCCGCCTGGGGGTTCTTGGCGGCGCCGGTCCACATCACGTGGCGGAGGCCCCGGATCGTCTCGTATTCGGGATGCTGGAACGCATAGGCCGCGTTGATCCGCTCGCGGACGATCGGCGACAGCCGCTGGATGTCGCCAGCACTCAGCGCCGAAAGATCGGCATAGCCCTCCTGCGGCTCGAAGATCGCGTAGAAATTGCCGCCATAGGCGACGTCGAAGCGGAGCGCGCCGAGCTCCGGCACGTCGACCGTAAGCCCGGCGTCGAGCAGGAAGCCCGGAACGTTCCGGATCCGCACCTCGACCACGTGACCGGTGTCGTCGCGCGTGTAGGCCGCCTCGACGATTCCGGCCGGCACCTCGAAGCGGACGACACCCTCGGTCGCAGGGCGGACCAGCCCTTCCTCGATCACCACCGTCGCCGTCCCGATCAGCCCGTGGCCGCACATCGGCAGGCAGCCCGAGGTCTCGATGAAGATCAACGACGCGTCGACATCGTCGCGGAGCGGCGGATAGAGGATCGAGCCCGACATCACGTCGTGGCCGCGCGGCTCGAACATCAGCCCGGTGCGGATCCAGTCATAGTCGGCGATGAAATGCTCCCGCCGCGCGTTCATCGTCGCGCCGCGAAGCGGCGGCGCGCCACCCGCGACGACCCGCACCGGGTTGCCGGCGGTATGGGCATCGATACAGAAGAAGCTGTTCTTCATCGGCCGGTTGGCCCGTCGGCTCGGGCGAAGCCGGTCGCGCCGGCCCCGCCGGTTGTCCTACATTGCCGGCAAGGCCTCGATATGCCGGATCGGCCGGCCGGGCGAGACCGACTCGGCCGCCGCGACGATGGCATTGGCGTCGATACCATAGTGCCGATAGAGGTCCTGCAGCGTACCGGTCTGGCCGAAATGCTCGACGCCGAGCGGCCGGACGCGATGGCCGAGCACCGAGCCGAGCCAGCCGAGCGTCGCCGGGTGGCCGTCGATCACGGTGACGATCCCGCAATGCCGCGGCACGTCCTCGAGCAGCCGTTCCGCGTGGCAGCGGGCGTGGACGAGGCCGCGTTCGCGGGCACGGTTCGCCGCGGTCCAGCCGGCATTCAGCCGGTCGGCCGAGGTCACCGCGAGCAGGCCGACGTCGCGGCGGTCCTCGGCCATCAGGCCGATCGCCTCGATCGCCTCCGGCGCGATCGCGCCCTGGTAGGCGACCACCACCTCGCAATTCGGCCCGGGCTTTCGCATCCAGTAGGCGCCGTCGACGATGCCCTGGCGGATCTCGTCGTCGACCACCCGGCCGGTCTGGTCGATCGGCCGCGTCGAAAGCCGGAGATAGACCGAGCCGCCGGTCTCGTCGCGGAGCCAGGTGCGCTCGTCATGCGCCGCCTCGCCGTCGCGCTGGAGATAGTCGAAGGCCCAGTCGACGATGATCGAAAGCTCGTCGACGAAAGCCGGCTCGAAGGCGGCAAGCCCGTCCTGCGCCATCCCGATCAGCGGCGTGCCGACCGACTGGTGGGCGCCGCCCTCGGGCGCGAGCGTAATGCCGGACGGCGTCGCCGCGACGATGAATCGGGCATCCTGGTAGCAGGCATAGTTCAGCGCATCGAGGCCGCGGGCAATGAAGGGATCGTAGAGCGTGCCGATCGGCAGGAGCCGTTCGCCGAAGAGCGAATGCGACAGGCCGAGCGCGGAAAGCAGCAGGAAGAGGTTCATCTCGGCGATGCCGAGCTCGATATGCTGGCCATCCGGCGACGCTTCCCAGGCGAAGGTCGAGGGAATCCGCTCCTGCTTGAACACGTCGGCCATCACCGACCTGGCGAAGAGGCCGCGGCGGTTCAGCCAGGGGCCGAGGTTGGTCGAGACGGTGACGTCCGGCGAGGCGGTGACGATCCGCTTCGCCAGCGGCGAATCGGAACGGCCGATCTCGTTGAGGATCAGGCCGAAGCCCGCCTGGGTGGAAAGCACTCCCTGTTCAGGCGCCGCGATGGCGTCGGGCAGCTCGAACCGGGACGCCTCGAACCGGCGGCTTCCCCTTGCCGCGAAGGGCACATTGGCAAGGAAGCCTTCCATCTCGGCCTCGCCCTTGGCGAGCCCCTCGAACCTGTCCCACTCGTGGCCGGGCCGGATGCCGAGCGACTCTTTCAGCGAGTCGACCTGCGCCACCGTCATCAGCCCGGCGTGGTTGTCCTTGTGGCCGGCCATCGGCAGGCCGAAGCCCTTCACCGTGTAGCAGAGGAAGCAGACCGGCCGGTCGTGGTCGATTCCGTTGAAGGCGTCGAGCAGCGCCGGCAGGTCATGGCCGCCGAGGTTGTTCATCAGCGCCGCCAGCTCCCCGTCGCTGCGCCGCTCGATCAGGGCGCTGACATCGCCCTGGTCGCCGAGGTCGTCGAGGAGCCGCTTCCGCCAGGCGGCCCCGCCCTGGAAGACGAGGGCGGAATATTCCTGGTTGGGGCAGGCATCGATCCAGTCGCGCAGCCTGTCGCCGCCGGGCTCGGTGAAGGCCTGCTGCTGGAGCGAGCCGTATTTGACGATGACGACGTCCCAGCCCATCGTCCGGAAGATGTCGGTGAAGCGCTCGTAGAGGCCCTCGCGGAGCACCGCGTCGAGACCCTGGCGGTTGTAGTCGACCACCCACCAGGTATTGCGGAGGCCGTGCTTCCAGCCTTCGAGCAGCGCCTCGAAGACATTGCCCTCGTCGAGCTCGGCATCGCCGACCAGCGCCACCATCCGCCCTTCCGGCCGGTCTTCGCCCCAGCCATGGGCGCGGACATAATCCTGGACCAGGCTGGCGAACAGCGTCTGGGCGACGCCGAGGCCGACCGAGCCGGTCGAGAAATCGACGTCGTCGACATCCTTGGTCCGCGAGGGGTAGCTCTGCGCGCCGTGGTAGCCGCGGAAGGTCTCGAGCTTCTCGCGCGTCTGCTGGCCGAGGAGATACTGGATGGCGTGGAAGTTGGGGCCGGCATGGGGCTTGACCGCGACCCGGTCCTCGGGGCGGAGCACCGAGAAATAAAGCGCCGTCATGATCGTCGAGAGCGATGCCGAGGAGGCCTGGTGGCCGCCGACCTTCAGCCCGTCGGCATTCTCGCGAAGGTGATTCGCGTTATGCACCGTCCACGTCGACAGCCAGCGCACCTTCTTCTCCAGCTCGCGAAGAAACGTCAGGTCGTTGGTGGCCATGTCGCTTCAGTCCTTCCTTCCCGTCTCGCGCGGCACCGGCAAGGCGCCGGGACCTCCCGCGTATACGTAAGCCTTTATGCCCTATTCTGACGCCTCGCGACAGGTCGCGGGGTCCGCCTCACGCCGACATCAGGACCAGGCCAAGCATGGCGGTCGCCAGCAGCGCGAGATGCGTCCGCTGAAGGGCGTCGAGTCGTATCCAGTAGGCGAACCAGTCGCCGGCGATCAGGAACACGAACCACAGCGCGGCGGAGAGCGCGAATCCCCATAGCGCCCATTGCGAGCCCGCCCCGGCCGCGCCGCTAAGCAGCAGGATCGTCGCCACGGAAAACAGGACGGCATTCACTCCGTGGACGACGGTGATCACGATCAGCGCGAGCCGGTGGAGGAAGGGATCCTCGATCGCCCGTCGCTTGAGCGGCGACGGGATCGGTGGCGGCTCGTCGAGGGACGACATCTTCATGAAGCCCGCCACGCCCTGCAGGGCGCCGTTGAAATCGGCGAAATGATTGTAGACGTTGAGGATGGACCAGACGCCGAACCCCGCCGAGATCACGATCTTTCCGGCCAGAAATCCGTCCATGATGCCCCCATTGCCGCCGCCAGGCCTTCGTCAGGCCGGCTTTTCCCGGCGCTCCACCATCAGGATGTGATCCGTCGCGAGCACCACCTCGTCGCGCTGGTTGAGCACTTCGCAGCGCTCGATGACCCGGCCGGAATCCGGCCGCTTCGGATCATCCTCCTTGGCGCTGATTGTGACACGGGTGCGGATGGTATCGCCAATGAAAACCGGACGGATGAAGCGCATCCGGTCATAGCCATAGGAAAAGGCCACCTTGTTGATCACCGTCGCCGTCAGGCCGACGCCGATCGCAAGCACCATCGTCCCGTGGGCGATCCGCTGGCCGAACGGCGTCGTCCTGGCGAATTCCGCGTCCATATGGTGCGGGAAGAAGTCGCCGCTATGGCCGGCATGGATCACGAAATCGGTCTCGGTGATCGTCCGGCCCGTCGTTATCCGCGACTCGCCGAGCACGTAGTCCTCGAAATAGATCGCCTGTTCCATCCTCACCCTTTCCGCGCCGCTCCGCCATGACGCCGCCCGCTCATTGATAACGGCCTGTTTTCACCAACAACGGCTGATTGCCGCAAATCCCGAAATTTCTTTACTTTGACTGCCAAATATTCGTATATGAATTTCGAATTTCAATCGAGACAGCGCTTTGTCCGAGACAGCCGAGAAGGAACGATACCGGGCGCCGGCGCTCGACAAGGGACTCGACATCCTCGAACTGCTGGCCGGCGTCGACGGCGGCCTGACCCAGGCTGAAATCGCCAAGCGGCTTGGTCGCAGCCACAACGAGCTCTACCGGATGATCGACACCCTCGTCCGCCGCGGCTACGTGGCGCGCAACGACGGCGATCGCTTCGCCCTGACCCTGAAGCTGTTCGGGCTCGCCCACCTCCACGTCCCGGTCCGTCGCATGGTGTCCTATGCGACGCCGATGATGCGCGAGCTTGCCCAGGCCTCGCATCAGGCCAACCAGCTCGTCGTCTTCGATCGCGGGTCGGTGGTGGTCATCGCCCAGCAGGAGGCGCCGAGCTACTGGGGTATCTCGATCCGGGTCGGCTCCCATGTCAGCCTGTTCGATACCGGCTCCGGCCATGTCCTTCTCGCCTTCCGCTCGCCCGAGGAGCGGCTGATGATGGTCGCGGAATATGTCGGCGGCGGCGAGGAACCGAAGATCGATCCGAAATTCAGCGCCCGCCTCGACGAGATCCGGACCCGCGGCTACGAGATGATGCCGAGCGTCCAGATACCCGGCGTCTTCAATCTCTCGGCGCCGGTGCTCGGCCCCGACGGCAAGGGGCTTGCCGCCCTCACCGTTCCCTATATCCAGATCGTCAACATGCCGTCCGCGCCGGACATATCCGCGACGCTGGGAATGATCCAGGAGACCGCCGCGCGGCTTTCGCAGCTTGCCGGCTCCGACGTCGGCGAAGCCTGAATCGGCTGCCCGCTCAGATCGACGCGCTGACATGCCGCTCGCGCCCGTAGAGCGAGACCAGGAGGATGATGACCAGGCCGAGCGCCGCCTGGACCAGTGACGGTTGCAGGCCAAGCCCGATCAGCAGCGTGTTGATCTCGGTCAGCACCACCGCGCCGGCCACCGTCCCGAGGTATGAGCCGCGCCCGCCGACCAGCGCCGTGCCGCCGATCACCACCGCGGCGATGGTCTGGAAAAGGTAGGGCTGGCCGACGTCGCCATAGGCCGAACCGGTGAAGCCGAGGAGGAGGACGCCGGCGATCGCGGCGAACAGCGCGCTCAGCGCGTAGGTGATCATCCACATCCGCAGCGGATTGACCAGCGCCAGCTTGGCCGCCCTCGGGTTGGCGCCGAGCGCGAAGAGCCGCCGCCCGTAGGGCGTACGGTTGAGCATCAGGATGATCAGCGCCGATATCACGATGAAGGCGGGGATCAGCCATGGCACCGGGATCGGCCCCACCGAACCCCCGATCGAGACGAACTTGGTCACCGCCTCCGGCGCGGAGCCGGACGGGAAGCCCTTGGTCCAGACCAGCACGGCCCCCTGGATGATCGTGCCGATGCCGAGCGTGACGATCAGTGGATGGAGATTGAGCCCGGCGGAGATCAGCCCGTTGAGCGCGCCGATGCCGAGCGCCAGCACGCCGACGATCGCGCAGACCAGCACGAAGTTCATCCCGTCGCCATAGAGCTGGGCGGCGACGACGTTGGCAAAGCCGATGACGAAGGGGATCGACAGGTCGATGCCGCCGATGATGATCGTCAGCGTCTGGCCGACGCAGGCGACCGCCAGCAGGCAGGCCAGCACCAGCATGGCGCGGATCGCGAAGGGCGAGGAATAGCCGGGGATCAGCAGCGTGCCGGCGATATGGAGCGCCACCGCGATGGCGATGGCGCCGGCGACCCGGGCTCCGGTGGAGTTGAAGTTCGGTCTCATCGCTGCCTCGCCCGCGCTTCGATGCGGTCCTGTATCGCGGTCAGCGAGATGGCGATGACCAGGATCGTGCCATAGGCGATCTGCAGCACGAAGGTGGACACGTTGAACAGCGTCAGCACGCTCTGGATCAGGAAGATGTCGATGGCGCCGATGGCGGCACCGACCAGGCCGCCGCGCCCGCCGGCGAGGCTGACCCCGCCGAGCGCCACCGCCGAGATCGCGATCAGCGTATAGGACGGTGCGATATTGGCATCGGCGGAGCCGATCAGCGCGGTCATCATCAGGCCGGCAATGCCGGCGAAGAGCCCGGTGATCACGTAGGACAGGAAGCGGACGAAGGGCACCGGCACGCCGGCGGTATAGGCGGCGCGGTCGTCGGAGCCGGTCGCCATCAGCTGGTCGTAATAGGGGAAGCGGCGAAGCAGCCACCAGATCGCGAAGATCACCGCGATCGGCAGGATCGACAGCGGCCCGTTCAGCGTCTTCAGCCAGTCCGGCACCGTCCCCATCGGCGCGGGCAGGATGGTCAGCGTCACGCCGATCAGGATCAGGTAGGTGCCGAGCGTCGCGACGATCGGCTGGATGCGGACATAGGCGGCGAGGAAGCCGTTCACCGCGCCGATGGCGAGGCCGATGGCGAGCGCCGCCGTGATGACGACGAAGGGCGAGGTGAGACCGAGATCGGTGATCAGGATCTTGACCACGATGGCGTTGACGAAGCCCATGATCGGACCGACCGAAACATCGATGCCGCCGCGGCCGCCGAGGATGGCCGGGGTCGAGGCCAGCGCCGCGCCGATCAGCGGCGCCGCGAGGCCGATCAGGATGCCCCAGTTGGCGGGTTCGAAGCGGACCGGGTTGAGCCAGATATTGAGGATCAGCAGGACGATCAGCAGCGCCGGGGCGAAGCCGGTCCGCCGCCATATGGCGCGCACCAGGCCGCCCTGGCGGGACGCCGGTAAGGTGTCGGTAGCGGCGGTCATTGGCTCCTGCCGAACATGGCTGCGATCACCCGGTCGCTGGTCAGGTCGTCGCCGGAAAGCGTTGCGAAGAGCTCGTCCTCGCGGAAGACCAGCACCCGGTGGCAAAGCGCGACGATCTCCTCGATCTCGCTCGACAGCACGACCAGCGCCATGCCGTCGCGGGCGAGTTCGTGGAACACCCCATAGAGCGTGTGGCGGGTGGCGATGTCGACGCCGCGGGTCGGGTCGTTGAGGAGGAGGAAGCGCGGATCATGTGCCAGCCAGCGGGCGAGCAGCACCTTCTGCTGGTTGCCGCCCGACAGCGAGGTGATCGGCGCATTGCCGTTCGGTGCGACGATGGCGAGCTGTTTGTGGAACCTGGCGTAGCGCTCCCGTCGGTTGCGATTGCTGATCAGGCCGCCGCGAACGTCGCGCCCCATCGTCGCGATCGAGAAATTGTCGAGGATCGAGAGCGGCGGGAAGATGCCGGTCGCCCGCCGGTCGCGGGGAAGATAGGCAATTCCCTGGCGAACCGCCTGGCGGAAGCTTTCGATCCCGGTATCCGCGCCCGTACCGGCGATCGCGATCCGGCCGCTGGCCGGCTGCGCCAGGCCGGCGAGGATTTCCAGGAAGCGCTCCTGGCCGTGGCCGTCGAGCCCCGACAGGCCGACGATCTCGCCGGACCTGATCGCGGCGTTGAAGGCGGCCTTGCCGGAAGCAAGCGCGAGATCGGCGACGCGGAGTTCGCTCTGCGATTCAGCCATGCTCGCGCTCCTCGACGATTTCGGGTGCCATCAGGGCAAGCAGCAGCTCCGGCGTGGCGGCATCGCGATCGAGCGTCTCGACCACCTTGCCGCTCCTCAGGATGGTGATCCGGTCGGACAGCCGCATCACCTCGTCCATGCGATGCGAGATGAACAGGACCAGGCAGCCCTCCCTGGCAAGGGTCTCGATCAGCGTGAAGACGATCTCGCGATCGTTGAAGTCGAGCGCCGCAGTCACCTCGTCGAGGATCAGGATGCGCGGCTTGCGGGTGAGCGCCCGGGCGAGCACGACCAGCTGTTGGGTGGCGAGCGGCAGCACGCCGGCATCGACGTCGAGGTCGATCACGGTCCGCGCGCAGCGTGACAGGACCTGACTGACGGTGGCCCTGCGCTCGGACCGCGGCAGCTTGCGGCGGAAGGGAGCGTCGTAGCCGAGCAGGATATTGTCGATGACGTTGCGGTCGGGGGCGATCAGCACTTCCTGGAAGACGGTGGCGAAGCCCGCCGCCTGGAAGGCGATCGGGTCGCTGCCGGAAAACGGGGCGCCGCTCACCAGGATATCGCCGCGGTCGGGCGACACCACTCCGGAAAGCAGCTTGACCAGGGTGCTCTTGCCGGAACCGTTCTCGCCCATGATCGTATGGACCGTCCCGGACGAGAAGGAAATCGACGCGTCGTCGAGCGCGACGGTCTCGCCGTAGCGTTTGGAGAGGTTGCGGATTTCCAGCATCGTGCCCATCGGTCAAAAAGCCCGTCCGGAGCGCGCGCCCCGGACGGACCATCTTGTCAGGATTCGCGCCTATTCGGCGTCACAGGCGCCGGGGACCGACGCATAGTCAAAGCCGATGGATGCCGGATTGGTGAAATAGGCATTCATCATCTCGACCGGCATCGGATCGGTCGGCGGCACCGGGAAGACCGAGACCGAGTCCGGCGTCATGCAGTCGCCGTACCAGGCTTCCAGATCCTTGCCGTCGACGCGCGGGATCGGGATCAGCAGCACGTTGAGCTTCGGCTTCTGGCCCTCGAGCATGCGCAGGCCGACGCGGAACAGGGTCTGGGCGGTCCAGCCGGGCAGCACGGCGTTGCCCTCGAAGCGGTACTTGTCGGGATTGGCCTTCCAGTAGCCCAGCGCGTCGCCGGTGATCGAGCCGGTGATCAGCGGCGCCGGCCGGCCGGCCTCGGCAAATGCCTCGGCGACGACGCGCGACTCGGAGCCGGTGGTCCACACCGCGTCGATCGGCGCCGGGTTGGTGGCCAGCGTCTGGAGCACCACCGTCTTGGTGACGTTGGCGGTCCAGTTGCCGTTCACCGAGCGCGCTGCCTTCAGGTCCGGGTGATCGGCGAGGATCGCGTCGGCGCCCTCGCGCTCCATGGCGACGATCGGCGCGCCGGCAATGCCCTCGACCATCAGCACGCTGCCTTTGCCGTCCAGCCCCTCGGCGATGTAGCCCATCATGTCGTTGCCCCAGCGCCAGAAGTTTGAATCGACGTTGATGGCATAGGGGCTGGTGACATAGGCGGAGGCCGTGATGAACGGGATGCCGGCATCATAGGCCGCCTTGATGGCGTCGTTGACGCCGGTCGAGGAGCCGGGGATGGACGTGATGATCGAGCAGCCGGATTCGATGAAGGTGCGGATCTGGTTGATCTGCTGGCTGACGTCGCCGTTGGAGTCGGAAATCTCGAACGAGGTGACGTCACCCTTCTCGATCAGGCCGTCGACCAGCCGGTGGAGCTCCTCGGTCACCGAGACGCGCCACGGGTTGCCCTGATAGGATTCGGAGTGGCACCACTTCCACGGCTTGGCCGGCATCTTGAAGTCGTCATAGGCCGATGGCATCAGCCCCTGCGCGGCATTGACGTAGAGCGCCTTGAGTTCGTCCGGCAGGGCGCCGGTGAGGTCCTCGTCGGCCGCCATTGCCGGCAACGCCGACATGGCGAATGCCGCGGCGACGGCCCCGGCGATCGTCATTCTCATCATCGACATTTCATCTTCCTCCGTTTTGGCGATCGAGCCTCGGTGGGCGTCACCGGAAGCTCTCGCGGAACGCACTGTTCAGGTCGGCGATGACGGCATCGTCGTCACCGCCGTCCCGCAGCGCCAGATTGATCCTCTCCGACGCATGCTGCTGGAACGCCACATAGCCGTCGTGGCGCGGTCGCACCCACCCCCCTTCGAGCGAGGCGCGGGTATTCCGGTAGAAGGAGCCCGTAGCCGCGTTGACGGCGTCGGCCTCCCAGGCCGCGGCATGTCCGGGCTGGCCGCCCGCCGCCGCATAGGGACCCTGCTGGACGGCACCGCTTGCGATCCAGTAGGCGAAGTCGATCGCTTCGCGCGGATGCGCGCTGCGCGCCGACACCGCGATGCCGGTGCCGCCGATCGCCGAGCCGACCGGCCCGTCGGCGCCGGCGACCGGGATATCGGCGAAGGAGAGCACCCTTTCGCGAAACCCGTCCATCGCGTAGCCGACATAGCCGTAGATCAGCGGCACGCAGGCGATGGTCGAGGAGGCCTTCGACATCCGTTCGAAGACGTCGATCGGGTCCATCGTCAGGCAGTCGGGATCGATCGCGTCGAACAGCGCATGCATCACTCCGAGCACCCGCCGGCCGGCCTCCACGGAAATCAGGTCGCCCGGCCCGCCGCTGGCGCAAGGGCTGCCGAGATTGCCGGCGAGCGTGAAGAACGCCATCAGCGAATGCGGCGGCAGCAGCGGGCATTGCACCCTGCCTTCCTTCGCGAGAGTCATCATCCCGTCCCAGCTCCGCGCCGGCGCGGCGAGCAGGTCGGGACGCCAGGCCTGCACCTGCGCCGCCGCGTCGATCGGAAAGGCCCAGAGATGGCCGTTCCAGCGATAGCTCTCGAAGGAGCCGCCGACCGAACCCGTCGCCAGCGCCGCGATGTCCTCGGCCCGGCCCGGGTCGTCGAGCGGCAGCAGGCAGTTCTCGTCGGTGATCTGGCCGACATGGGGGTGGTCGATGACGACGAAATCGTACCGGGCGGCCAGTTCCTCGACCGGGTAGGATTCGAAATCCTGGAGCGAGCGCTTGTCCCAGGCGATCTCGACGCCGGTCTTGTCCTTCCACAGCGCCGAACATGCCACCATCGGATCATAGCCGCGTGGATGGCTCCAGGTCATTCCCTTGAGGCTGACCGCGCTCAAAGCCCGAACTCCGCCCGAATCGCCGCGCTCTGTTCGCCGATCAGCGGCGCCGCGCGGGTGACCCTGGAACGGTGGCCATCGATCCTCAGCGGCGAACGGGTGGTGAGGATCGACACATCGTCCTCGCGCTCGACCGTCTGCAGCATGTCGAGGGCGGCGAAGCCCTCGCTGGCCAGGAGATCGTTCCAGTCGAGCACCTTCGCGCACCAGATATCGGCCGGATCGAGCACCGCCAGCCATTCGTCGACGGAGCGCGTCGCGATCTTGTCGGCAATGATCGTCTTGATCTCGTCGCGGGCGGTGAACCAGGTCGCCGGATCGCCGCTATAGGCGGCGAGCGCCTCCTCGAGGTCCAGCAGCCCGGCGAGCTTGGGGATCGGCGTCATGGCGATCGCCAGGTACCCGTCGCTCGCCGGATAGACGCCGTAGGGCGCGGCGAGATAGGCATGGGCGCTGCGGACCGCTGACCGTTTCGGCAGGCGGCGGCCGTCATTGAGGAAGGTGGTCAGCACCTCGAACTGGTAGTCGACCAGCGCCTCGAGCAGGCTGGTCTCGACATGGCTGCCCTGGCCGGTGATGCCGCGCCGCACCAGCGCCGCGAGGATTCCTTGCGCCAGCGCCGCGCCCGCCAGCATGTCGCCGATCGCCAGCCCGAACGGCACCGGCCCCTGCCCCTCGTCGCCGTTCAGCCACATCACGCCGGAGCGCGCCTGGGCAAGAAGGTCCTGCCCCGGCCGCTTGACCCAGGGTCCCTCGTCGCCATAGCCGCTGATCGATGCATAGACGAGCCGCGGATTGATCTTGCGGGCCCCCTCGTAATCGACCCCGAGCCGCGCGGCGACGCCGGGCCGGAAGTTCTGCATCAGCACGTCGGCGCTGGCGATCAGCTTCTTCAGCGCCGCCATGTCCTCAGCGTTCTTGAGGTCGATCGCGAGGCTTTCCTTGCCGCGGTTGATGGCGTGGAAGATGGTCGAATCGCCGCCGATCTCGGTGTCGCTGAGGTAGAGCCGCCGCGACAGGTCGCCGCCGTCGGGCCGTTCGATCTTGATCACCCGCGCGCCGAGGTCGGAAAGCCGCAGCGAGCAATAGGGGCCTGACAGGAACTGGCTCATGTCGACGACGACCAGTCCTTCGAGCGGCAGTCCGGTTTGCCCGGTCATGGCGGCTACTTCTCGGTCTTGCCGGCGAAGTCGGCCGGATTCTTGTATTTCACCGTCTGGAGATGCTCGCAATAGAGCACCAGCTCGCCCTCGCCCTTGAACACCTCGTAGCTCGCCCGGATCAGGCCCATCTCCTTGTAGCGGGGCCGTTTGTCGAGGTTGGTCCGGATCGAATAGATCGTGTCGCCGATGAAGACCGGCTTGATGAAGCGCAGCTTGTCGTAGCCGTACGAAAAGGCATTGACGCAATTCGTCGCCACCAGCCCGAGCCCGGCCGAGAAGACGAAGGCCCCGGCGACCAGCCGCTTGCCGAATATCCCCTCGCGCTCGGCGAACATCTGGTCCTGCACATAAGGATGGATGTCGACGACCAGCGTGTTGAACAGGTGGCTGTCGCCTTCCGACATGGTCCGCCTGAGCGACCGGATCTTCTGGCCGACCGGCCAGTCCTCGTAGAACCAGTTTTCCGCATTCCATACCGGGATCTCGGCGTGATCCACCGGCATGTCCGTCGGACGCGTCGTGGAAACCCCCACCGTCGGGGCGAAGTCGGTCACGGTCGCTGCCTCCCTATTTTCTTATGAACAGGATATTCACATGTGAGGCATACTGACAAGGTGATTCGGACGACGACCGATCCGCGTCCCGGCGGCGATCGATAGCCGCGGCGGAAACCGCGGGTTCCTGTGGCCGCCGGAATAAGGATCATCTACACAGGCACGACTGATCGGGAGGGACCAATGACCAGCAAGAGCCTTGTCTTCATCGGATGCCTCAATCGCGAGACGCCTTATTTCCAGGGCGCCCGCGGCCACGGGCTCGCGGTCTATGCGCTGGACGAGGAGACGCTCGAGGCGACGAAGCTCGCCGAGACCGATGCGATCGACAATCCCACCTTCCTCTCCGTCAATGCCGACGGCTCGGTGGTCTACGCGACCGCCGAGGTCTTCGAATGGAAGGAGGGGCTGGTCACTGCCTTCGGCTTCGACCGGGCGACCAGCACGCTGAGCTACATCAACAAGCAGCCGACCCTCGGCATCCTCGCCGCGCATAACACCATCTCCGGCGACGGCCGCCACGTGCTGGTCTCCAACTACGCGATGGGCGAAGGCGGCCCCGACCAGTCCGTCGCCGTCTTCGGCATCCGCGAGGATGGCGGCCTGACCCACGCACTTGGCAGCGTCGTCCACAAGGGAACCGGCCCCAACGCCGAACGCCAGGAACGGCCCCACGCCCACAGCACCACCGCCGTTCCCGGCACCGACATCGTCGTCGTCGCCGATCTCGGCATCGACAAGCTGGTCTCCTATCGCCTCGGCAAGGACGGATCGCTGGACAAGCTCGCCGAATTCGCCACGGCCCCCGGCGCCGGCCCGCGCCA
>NZ_JAGRLA010000043.1 GCF_020442045.1 Bauldia sp.
ACCCGGTCGAACTCGCCATCCGGCAGCACGCCGCGAAGCGGCGCAAGCGCATCCTCGAGCAGGTCCATGCGGTGCCCGCGGGTGAACTGGGGCTCATCGCCCAGCGACCCTGCCTGCCGCCTTGCCCACTGGTCGAGCGACAGTTTCAGCGCCGCCTTGAAGGTCGCCTCGAACTCCTCGATGCGCGGCAGGGAGGTCGCGAGCAGGTCGTCGACCCTTGCGGCGGCGTCGCCGCTCGAACTTTTCCATTCGAGGATCGGCCCCAACGCCTCGTCGACAACCGCATGGACCAGCGCAGCCTGGCTCGGAAAGTAGCGATAGGCGGTCGCGCGCGAAACCTCGGCGGCTTCGGCGACCTCGCTCACCGACGGCGTCGCGCCGGCCTGCATCAGCCGCGTCGCGGTTTCGAGCATCAGTCGCCGGGTTCGGGCGCGCGGTCCGCGCTCGGTATCGCCGTCGGCGTCCTGCTCGGCCAATTGACGTGAGACATCCATATCATTATGATACGCTCGTCTCACGAAATTGCAATGGCTGGGATGCCTGCCGAACACGGCGCCGAGACAACGCCGCCCCGGGGCGGCGCAGGGAGGACGGATGAAGCGCGTCTACGTGGTCGGCACCGCTGACACGAAGGGTGAGGAGCTCGACTATCTCGCCGGCCTGATTGCCGACCAGGGCCTTTCCGTCGTCCGCGTCGACGTCGGCACCCGGCCGACAGACGGCGTGGCCGACGTCACGGCAAGCGAGGTCGCGGCATTCCATCCCCAGGGCACCGGCGCCGTCCTCGGCCTCGACGACCGCGGACAGGCGGTCGCGGCGATGGCACAGGCCTTCGCGGCGTTTCTGCCGACGCGCGACGATATCGGCGCGGTGATCGGCATCGGCGGCGGCGGCGGCACGTCGATCATCACCGCCGGCATGCGCGAACTCGCCTACGGCATTCCGAAGCTGATGGTCTCGACGCTCGCTTCCGGCGACACCTCACCCTATGTCGGCATCTCCGATATCGTGATGGTCCCGTCGGTCACGGATCTTGCCGGCCTCAATGACCTCAGCCGCACCATCCTCAACAATGCGGCGCAGGCGATTGCCGGCATGGCGCAGAACCCACCGCAGCGACGCGACGCCAGGCCCTCCATCGGGCTCACCATGTTCGGCGTCACGACTCCCTGCGTCACCGCGATCGCCGAACGGCTGAAGGACGATTTCGACTGCATGGTGTTCCACGCCACCGGAACGGGCGGCCGGACGATGGAGAAGCTGGCCGACAGCGGCATGCTGACCGGCTTCATCGACATCACCACCACCGAGATCTGCGACATGCTTTTCGGCGGCGTGCTTCCCGCGACGGAGGACCGCCTGGGTGCCGTCGCCCGCAGCGGCCTGCCCTATGTCGGCTCGGTCGGCGCTCTGGACATGGTGAATTTCTGGGCCCCCGACACGGTGCCGGAGCGCTATCGCGACCGCACGCTCTACAAGCACAATCCGAACGTGACGCTGATGCGAACGAGCGCCGACGAGTGCCGGCAGATCGGGACGTGGATCGCGCGCAAGCTCAATGAATGCGACGGCCCCGTCAGGTTCCTCATTCCGGAAAAGGGGGTGTCGGCGCTCGACATCGAAGGCGGCGCCTTCTTCGATCCCGACGCCGACGACGCGCTGTTCTCGGCGATCGCGTCGACGTTCGAGCAGACCGACGATCGCCGGCTGGTCAGGCTTCCGCTTCACATCAACGATCCCGCATTCGCGCAGCACGCCGCGGACACCTTCCTGCAAATCGCCAAACACTGAGGTCCCCATGGCCGCCATTGCCCGCAAGACGATCCTGTCCAAATTCCGCAGCGCCATCGAGGCGGGGCGTCCGATCATCGGTGGCGGCGCGGGTACCGGCCTGTCCGCGAAGTCGGAGGAAGCCGGCGGCATCGACCTCATCGTCATCTACAATTCCGGCCGCTACCGGATGGCGGGGCGCGGCTCGGCGGCCGGCCTGCTTGCCTACGGCAATGCCAACGAGATCGTGAAGGAGATGGCCGTCGAGGTCCTGCCCGTGGTCAGGAACACGCCGGTTCTCGCCGGGGTCAACGGAACCGACCCGTTCATCCTGATGCCCCGGTTTCTGGCCGAGCTGAAGGAGATGGGGTTTTCGGGCGTCCAGAACTTCCCGACGATCGGCCTGTTCGACGGAACGATGCGGCAGAGCTTCGAGGAGACCGGCATGGGCTACGGGCTCGAGGTCGACATGATCGCGGCCGCGCATGCGCTCGACATGCTGACGACCCCTTATGTCTTCACGCCGGACGAAGCGGTGGCGATGACCAGGGCCGGCGCCGACATCATCGTCGCGCATATGGGCGTGACCACAGGCGGGACGATCGGCGCGTCGTCGGCCAAGAGCCTCGACCAGTGCGTCGGCGAGATCGACGCGATCGCAAGCGCCGCGATCGGCGAGCGCAGCGATGTCATGGTTCTGTGCCATGGCGGGCCGATCTCGATGCCCGAGGACGCGCGGCACATCCTCGAAAACTGCCGGATCTGCCATGGCTTCTACGGCGCGAGCTCGATGGAACGGCTTCCGGCCGAAGCGGCGATTCGCGACCAGACGGCCAGCTTCAAGACCCTGCCGCTGCGCGCGGTGTGACCATCACAGGAGGAAAGAACCGATGAGCGGCGACAAGGGAATGTTTGTCTATCCGAAGGACGTCGATGCGTTCGGCTTCGACTGGGGAAGGCTGGCGTTGACAGTGGCGCCTGAAGTCAACGGCGCGGCGCGGTTTTCCGGCGGCGTGGTCGATCTTCCGCCGGGACAGGGCCACACGCGCCACAACCACCCCGGGGCGGAGGAGATCATCTTCGTCATTTCGGGGCATGGCGAGCAGATGGTCGAGGACGAGGCCGGAACACCGATCACCAGGGAAGTCGGTCCCGGCTGCACGGTCTATGTCCCGGAAAGCCGGTTTCATTCGACGCTCAACACCGGCAGCGAGCCGATGCAGCTCTTCGTCGTCTACTCGCCCGCCGGCCCGGAACTGGCGTTGCGCGAGCTGCCGGACTTCAGGATCATCCCGACCGGCAAGGTCTAAGACCTGCCGCCCCGGTTCCAGCCCCGGCCGCGCTCGCCGAACATTGTGTAGCCGTCGTCGGTCACGGTGAGCGTGTCCTCGAGCTTGATGAAACCGCGCTTTGGATGAAGCATGGTGGTCTCCACGGAGATCACCATGCCCGTTTCGAGCGGGTGCGCGGCATCAACGCCTTCGTAGGTGACAGGGTGATTGGTCATCAGGAACGGCGCCTCGTGACTGATGAGCCCCATGCCGTGCGCGAAGAAATCGGTGAAGGGCGCGACGGGCAGCGCCTTCAACGTGTCTTCGGCGTGCACGATGAAATCGCCGCCTTGCGCGCCGGCCCGGACCTTCGAGAACGCCGCCTGCTGGACCGCCTCGACCTGGGCGAGCAAATCCTCCAGTTCCGCGTCGGGCTCGCCGAGAATGCCCATGCGGCACAGGTCGCCGATATAGCC
>NZ_JAGRLA010000193.1 GCF_020442045.1 Bauldia sp.
CTTCTCGTCGAGATGGACGGCTTTGAGGCCAACGAGGGCATCATCATCCTCGCAGCCACCAACCGTCCCGACGTGCTCGACCCTGCCCTGCTGCGTCCCGGCCGCTTCGACCGCCAGATCGTCGTGCCGAACCCCGACGTCGTCGGCCGCGAGCGGATTCTCAAGGTCCATGTCCGCAAGGTGCCGCTGGCGCCGGATGTCGACCTGCGCACCGTCGCGCGCGGGACGCCGGGCTTCTCCGGCGCCGACCTGATGAACCTCGTCAACGAGGCGGCGCTGCTCGCGGCGCGGCGCGGCAAGCGGCTGGTGACGATGGCGGAGTTCGAGAATGCCAAGGACAAGGTGATGATGGGCGCCGAACGCCGGACGCTGGTCATGACCGAGGACGAGAAGCGGCTGACCGCCTATCACGAGGCCGGCCATGCCATCGTCGCCCTGCACGTTCCCGCGACCGACCCGGTCCACAAGGCGACGATCATTCCGCGCGGCCGGGCGCTCGGCATGGTGATGCAGCTGCCGGAGCGCGACAAGCTGTCGATGAGCCTCGAGCAGATGACCTCGCGCCTCGCCATCATGATGGGCGGGCGGGTCGCCGAGGAGATCATCTTCGGCCGCGAGAAGGTGACCTCCGGCGCCGCCTCCGATATCGAGGGCGCGACGTCGCTGGCCCGGATGATGGTGACCCGCTGGGGACTGTCCGAGGAACTCGGGACGGTGTCCTATGGCGAGAACCAGGAGGAGGTCTTCCTCGGCCATTCGGTGTCGCGGCAGCAGAACGTCTCCGAGGAGACGGCGCAGAAGATCGACGCCGAGATCCGGCGGCTGGTCGAGACCGGCCTGGCGGAAGCCCAGAGGATCCTGACCGACCACCGCGACGAGCTCGAGACGCTGGCCCAGGGGCTGCTTGAATACGAGACCCTGTCGGGCGACGAGATCCGCGGCCTGCTTTCCGGCAAGCCGCCGGTGCGCGAGGACCCGGAAGAGCAGGCGGCGTCGCGCGGCTCGGCGGTCCCGGTCACCAAGGGCAAGCCCAAGGGCGAGCCGCCGGCCGGGCTGGAGCCGCAGCCGCAGGCCTGATCCACACGCGACGGTTTCGAGCAAGCCGGGTCGGTGGTTTCCGCCGTCCCGGCTTTTTCGCGGCCGGCCGGAGGTGATTCGGCGCGTCTGATCCGATCCGCTAGAAGCCGCTCGCCGCTTAGCCTTCCGCTCCGCTGCGGCCGGTTCGCCGGGCAGGGCGCGATCGGTGTCCCGCGCGATCGGCGGTGGACGAGCCGTGGCCCCAACACGCTGATTTGGTCCGGGGCCGGCGGTCGGCGTCGGACGGCGGAGGCGCGTTGCGGTCCCGGCTGCGGCCGGTCCTTCCGGAGTGGCCAACGTGGTTAATCCGGATTTAACCATTAACCTCAACAATTCCTTTCCATGGCATGTCGCTGAGGCGTCCGCGCGTTGCCGGACGCAATGGAAAGGGTCGAAAGATGGGGTGTCTCCGAGTAACCGCTCTGATGGGAGCGATGGCGGTCATCGCGTGGTCGGGCACGGGTCTGGCCGCTGATCTGTCGGATTCGTATTTCGCGGCGCCGGTGGCGACCCCCTACGAGGTCGGCAGCAACTGGTACCTGCGCGGCGACATCGGCTACAAGTGGTACACCGATCCCAGCGCCAGCTTCGGGGTCAAGGGCTACGGCAACATGAAGGACGAGAGCCTCGCTCCCACCGGGCTTGCCGGCGGCGGCTTCGGCTATCGCTTCAACGACTCCTTCCGGTCGGACGTGACGATCGACTACGAGTGGGACAGCCAGTTCAAGGGCAAGCTGATCTGCCCCAATCCGTGCACCGGCAAGAAGGGCAACGAATATTCGAAGGAATATGCCGACATCGCCGCCTGGAGCGGCCTGGTGAACGCGTATTGGGACTTCAATTTCGGCGGCGAAGGCCTCGGCGGCATCATCCCGTATGTCGGCGCCGGTATCGGCGTGTCGAACCTGGCCACCAGCCACGTCAAATACGTCAATCCGAACGGCACGACCGGCAAGTGGAAGGGGTCCTCGACCACCAATCTCGCCTGGGCGGTGATGGCCGGCGTGTCGATCCCGATCGACACCAACTGGCTGATCGACCTCAACTACCGCTACGTCGATCTCGGCAATGCCCAGTCGGGCAAGACGTTGCCGCAATATGGCAACAAGCGGATCAAGTATGACGACATTACCGCCTCCGAGGTCCGGATCGGCTTCCGCTACATGTTGAACTAGGGTTCGGGCGGCCGACCTCCTCGGGCCGCATCCTGGGGCGCTACCGGAACGCGGCGGGACATTCCCGCCGCGTTTTCATTATGCGCCGCCTTTCGCCGGTCTCCGGGGTCCTCGATTGCCCCGTCAGCGGGCAGGGCGGCCGCGCCCGCGCCGGGAGGTTGGTCGGCCCCCTGCGCGAATCCGCGCGGTCCCGACGAGGGACCTTGCGTTTTCTCCGGGATTCGCTAGGAAGGCGGCGGGCCACTCCTCCCCAACGAGGAGCGCGCTATCTGAGAGGATAGAAATCATGACCGAATCCGCCGTCACCGGCACGGCCGCGCCCGCGCGGAAGCCGACCAATCCCAATTTCTCATCCGGACCCTGCGCCAAGCGACCCGGCTGGTCGCTCGAAGCGCTCGGCGACGCCGCGCTTGGCCGCTCGCACCGCTCGAAGCTCGGCAAGGCCAAGCTGAAGCAGGCGATCGAGCTGACCCGCGCCGCGCTGGAGGTTCCCGACGACTACCGCATCGGCATCGTGCCGGCCTCGGATACCGGCGCCGTCGAGATGGCGCTGTGGTCGCTGCTCGGCGCGCGTCCGGTGGACGTCCTCGCCTGGGAGAGCTTCGGCCTCGGCTGGGTGACCGACGTCATCAAGCAGCTCAAGCTCGACAATGCGCGGGTGGTCAAGGCCGACTACGGCAAGCTCCCCGATCTCGGCGAAGCCGATTTCAGCCACGACGTCGTCTTCACCTGGAACGGCACCACCTCCGGCGTGCGCGTGCCGGACGGCAACTGGATCGCCGACGATCGCGAGGGGCTGACGATCTGCGACGCGACCTCGGCCGCCTTCGCCCAGCCGCTTCCCTTCGACAAGCTCGATGTCGTCACCTTCTCCTGGCAGAAGGCGCTTGGCGGCGAGGCGGCGCATGGCGTGCTGATCCTCGGCCCGCGGGCCGTCGCGCGGCTCGAGAGCTATTCGCCGCCGTGGCCGCTGCCGAAGATCTTCCGCCTTACCAAGGGCGGCAAGCTCAACGAGGGCATCTTCGTCGGCGAGACGATCAACACGCCGTCGATGCTCTGCGTCGAGGACTATATCGACGCGCTCGAATGGGCGATGGCGGAGGGCGGCCTCAAGGGCCTGATCGGCCGCGCCAACGCGAATTTCAAGGTGCTCGCCGACTGGGCCGACAAGACGCCTTGGGTCGATTTCTTCGCCGAGGACCCGGCGACCCGCTCGAATACCTCGATCTGTCTCAAGGTGGTCGATCCGGAGGTCACGGCCCTCGATGCCGACGGACATGCCGCCTTCGTCCGCGCCATCGTCTCGCGGCTCGACAAGGAAGGCGTCGCCCACGACATCGCCTTCCATCGCGACGCGCCGCCGCATCTCAGGATCTGGGGCGGGGCGACCATCGAGGCCTCGAACCTCGCCATCCTCACCGAATGGCTCGACTGGGCCTTCGCCATCGAAAAGGCATCGCTCAAGCAGGCTGCCTGAGCGCGCTCTCGCCAAAGCACCCAACAGGGCCATGCCGAGGTGCGAGCCGTGCAAGCGGCGAGCCTTGAAGCACGCACCATGCGTCCTTCGAGGCCCGGCTTCGCCGGGCACCTCAGGATGGCTTGGAAAGAACCCCAAGAACCGGATCGGATCCCGATAATGACCACGCCACGCGTACTCGTTTCCGACAAGCTCTCCCCGACCGCCGTCCAGATCTTCAAGGATCGCGGCGTCGAGGTCGACTACCAGCCCGATCTCGGCAAGGACAAGGAAGCGCTCCTTGCCGCGATCGGCGACTATGACGGGCTCGCCATCCGCTCCGCCACCAAGGTGAGCGAGAAGGTGCTCGCGGCCGCCGGCAAGCTCCGCGTCATCGGCCGCGCCGGCATCGGCGTCGACAATGTCGACGTCCCGGCCGCCACGACGCGCGGCGTCATCGTCATGAACACGCCCTTCGGCAATTCGATCACCACGGCCGAGCACGCGATCGCGATGATGTTCGCGGTCGCCCGCCAGCTTCCCGCCGCGGATGCCTCGACCCAGGCCGGCAAGTGGGAGAAGAACCGCTTCATGGGCGTCGAGATCACCGGCAAGACGCTCGGCGTCATCGGCTGCGGCAACATCGGCTCGATCGTCGCCGAGCGCGCCATCGGCCTCAGGATGCGGGTCGTCGCCTTCGACCCCTTCCTGTCCGACGAGCGGGCGGTGCAGCTCGGCGTCGAGAAGGTCGACCTCGACGAGCTCTTCCGCCGGGCGGACTTCATCACCCTCCATACGCCGCTGACCGACAATACGCGGAACATCGTCGACGCCGCGGCGATCGCCAAGATGAAGAAGGGCGTCCGCATCATCAATTGCGCCCGCGGCGGCCTGGTCGTCGAGGAGGACCTCGCCGAGGCGATCAAGGACGGCAAGGTCGCCGGCGCCGGCGTCGACGTCTTCGTCACCGAGCCGGCGGTGGCGAGCCCGCTCTTCGGCCTGCCGAACGTCGTCTGCACGCCGCATCTCGGCGCCTCGACGACCGAGGCGCAGGAGAATGTCGCGGTCCAGGTCGCCGAGCAGATGTCGGACTATCTCCTCGACGGCGCGGTGACCAACGCGCTCAACATGCCGTCGATCAGCGCCGAGGAGGCGGTGCGGCTGACGCCCTTCGTGCGGCTTGCGGAGGACCTCGGCTCCTTTGCCGGGCAGCTCACCGAGTCGACGCTGCGCGGCATCACCATCGAATATGCCGGCGACGTCGCCGAGATGAACACCAAGGCGCTGACCTCGGCGCTGCTCGCCGGGCTGCTGCGTCCGATCCTCACCGAGGTCAACATGGTCAACGCGCCGGTGGTGGCGCAGGGCCGCGGCATCGCGGTCGACGAGGTGCGCCAGTCGAAGCGCGGCGCCTACGAGACCTATATCCGCCTGACGGTGCGGACCGAGCGGCAGGAGCGGTCGGTCGCCGGAACCGTCTTCTCGGACGGCAAGGCCCGCCTCATCCAGATCAAGGGGATCGACATGGAGGCCGGCTTCGGGCCCGACATGCTCTACATCACCAACCGCGACAGGCCCGGCTTCATTGGCCGCCTCGGGACGCTGCTGGGCGCCGAGGAGGTCAACATCGCGACCTTCAACCTTGGCCGCGCGGCCGCGGGCGAGGACGCGATTGCCCTGATCGAGGTCGATGGCCCGATCGGTGACGCGGTGCTCGACAAGGTGCGGAACCTCGAAGGCGTGGTCCAGGCCAAGCGCCTGCGTTTCTAGCCGGCCGGGCGTTCGCCGGTGCCGTGCTTCGAGGCGCGCGTTCCGCGCGCACCTCAGCATGGCGGTGTGGGGGGCGTGAGCGGCGGATGATTCCTGTCGGTGCCATCCTGAGGTGCTCCGCGCAGCGGAGCCTCGAAGGACGCACGGCCGCGCGGATTTCTACGACGCCGTCCTTGCCCGCCGCCAGTTGCGCTGGGCGATGACGATGCCGCAGATGATCAGCGCATAGCCGACTCCGTGGAACCATTCCGGGCGTTCGCCGAGGAAGAGGATGGCGATCGCCGAGCCGAAGACCGGGATGAGGTGGAAGAACTGGCCGGCGCGGTTGGCGCCGATCAGCTCGACGCCGCGGTTGAAGCAGAAATAGGAGAGGATCGACGGGAAGATCACGACATAGAGGATCACGCCGAAGGCCGCCGGCGTCGGGTCGATCCGGTATCCCGAGCCGAACTCGATCAGGAAGAGCGGGATCAGCATGATCGCCCCGGCCGCGATGGTGAAGGCGAGGAACGACAGGAAGTGGATCGCCGGCCGCTTTCTCAACAGCACCGTGTAGAGGGCATAGACGCCCATCGCCGCCACCAGCCAGGCGTCGCCGCGATTGAGACCGAGGCCGAACAGGATGCCGGGATGGCCACGGGTGATGATGACGATCACGCCGAGCATCGAGACCAGGATGCCGATCAGCTGCTGGCGGGTCAGCCGGTCGCGGAACAGGATCAGCGACATCAGCGCGACGAGCAGCGGGCCGCTCGACTGCATCAGCAGCGCGTTGAGGGCCTGGGTGTAGTTGAGGCCGTAATAGGCCATCGTGTTGTAGAGCGTGATGCCGGTCAGGGCGAGGATCAGCAGGACCGGCAGGTTCGCACGGATCGTCGGCCAGTCGCGCTTGACGTGGCGCCACGAAATCGCGGTGACGATCACGGCGGCGCCGCCCCAGCGGATTTGCGCCAGCGTTACCGGCGGCACCGTCCCGGCGATGAAGCGGCCGAGGACGATGTTGATCGCCCAGAACAGGGATGCCAGCGACAGAAGCAAATAGGGGCGGTCGATGATCGTCCGACCGCCTGTCCGCCTGGCGTCCACGTCCCGGTTCTCCCGTCTTTTGGCCGTTCCGCCTACGCCGTCGGGCGGGGCGTGTAAAGGCGCGGCGACCTTTGGCGGTGAAGATCAGTTTATTCGCCGGAAGCGGCATCTAACCGGTCGCACCCGGCGATTCGCATCGCTATAGTGCGCCCGCTCCCGCCGGACCGAGCCGGCGAAGGGCGCGCAGCGAAACGGGGAACGTCACTTAATGGCCAATGTCGTGGTCGTCGGCTCGCAATGGGGAGACGAGGGCAAGGGGAAGATCGTCGACTGGTTGTCGGAGCGCGCGGATATCGTCGTGCGCTTCCAGGGCGGGCACAATGCCGGCCATACGCTGGTCATCGACGGCGTCGACTACAAGCTCAGCCTTTTGCCCTCCGGCGTGGTGCGTCCGGGCAAGCTGTCGATCATCGGCAATGGCGTCGTCGTCGATCCCCATGCGCTTGTCGACGAGATCGCACGGCTGACCGGGCAGGGCGTTTCCGTGACGCCGGACAATCTCTCGATCGCCGAAAACGCGGCGATGATCCTGCCGCTCCATCGCGAGCTCGACCTCGCCCGCGAAACAGCCAATGCCGGCAACCGGATCGGGACGACGGGACGGGGGATCGGCCCCGCCTACGAGGACAAGGTCGGCCGTCGCGCGATTCGGATCATGGATCTCGCCGACGCGAAGACGCTCGAATCGCGAATCGATCGGCTCCTGTCGCATCACAATGCGCTGCGACGGGGCCTCGGGCTTGCCGAGATCGAGCCCGAAGCCGTGCTGGAGGACCTGCTCGGCATCGCGCCCCGCGTCCTTCCCTATGTCGCCTCGACCACCCGTCTCCTCAACCAGGCACGCCGCGACAGCCGCCGCATCCTCTTCGAGGGGGCGCAAGGCATCCTCCTCGACGTCGACCAGGGCACCTATCCCTATGTCACGTCGTCCAATACCGGGGCCGGTCAGGCTGCGACGGGAGCCGGGATCGGCCCCGGTGCCATCGATTATGTTCTCGGAATTACAAAGGCTTACACGACGAGGGTGGGGGAGGGGCCCTTCCCCAGCGAGGATCTCGGCGAGGCCGGCGAATTCCTCGGCCGGCGTGGCCGCGAATTCGGCACGGTGACGGGCCGCAAGCGCCGCTGCGGCTGGTTCGACGCCGTCCTCGTCCGCCACAGCATCCAGACCTCGGGTATCGACGGCATTGCGCTGACCAAGCTCGATGTGCTGGATGGCCTTGAAACGATCAAAATTTCGGTGGGTTATCGGCTCGACGGACAGGAGATAGACTACTTTCCCGCGGTCGAGGATGCACAAGCAC
>NZ_JAGRLA010000044.1 GCF_020442045.1 Bauldia sp.
CCGGCGCGCCTGATGATCCTGAGGCCGTCGCGGAGCCATTGCACCGCCGCCCCGGCGATGAAGATCGAGCCTTCCAGCGCGTAGGTCGGTTTGCCGCCGAGCTGATAGGCGATGGTGGTCAGCAGCCGGTTGCGGGACCGCACCGCCCGGTCGCCGGTATTGAGCAGGGCGAAGCAACCGGTCCCATAGGTCGATTTCAGCATCCCCGTCCCGAAACAGGCCTGGCCGATGGTCGCGGCGTGCTGGTCACCCGCGACGCCGAGGATCGGAACCGCCGCGCCGAGGATCGCCTTGTCGGTGACGCCGAAATCCGCGGCGCAATCCCTGACCTCGGGAAGCATCGCCCGCGGCACGCCGAACAGGTCGAGCAGGGTGTCGTCCCAGCCGCCCTTGTGGATGTTGAAGAGCAGCGTCCGCGAGGCATTGGTCGCGTCGGTGGCATGGACCCTGCCGCCGGTCAGCTTCCAGACCAGCCAGGAATCGACCGTGCCGAAGCAGAGGTCGCCGGTCTCCGCCCGCCTGCGTGCGCCCCTGGCGGCATCCAGAAGCCAACCGATCTTGGTGCCCGAGAAATAGGGATCAAGCAGCAGACCGCTCCGCGCGGTGACCTCGGGCTCCCGCCCCCGCTCGCGCAACGCGGCGCAGAGGTCCGCCGTCCGCCGGTCCTGCCAGACGATCGCCCGGCGGATCGGCTTCCCGGTCTTCCGGTTCCAGACGACGATCGTCTCGCGCTGGTTGGTGATGCCGATCGCCGCGATATCCGCCGGACCGATCTTCGCCCTGCGGATCGCGGAACGGCAGGTCGCGACGACGCTCCGCCATATCTCCTCCGGGTCGTGCTCGACCCAGCCGGGTTTCGGGAAGAACTGGGTGAACTCCTTCTGGGCGCTGCCGACCGGTCTCAGCTTCGCATCGAAGACGATCGCCCGCGACGACGTGGTCCCCTGATCGATGGCAAGGATGAAGCGTGGCATCGGCTGGCGTCTCCCTGTTTCCCGCGAAGGTGCTCCCGAGGGATGCGCCGGACAGCCTATCCCGCCCGCGCCGACTGCGCCGGCGCGGCAGCGCCGACACAGGCCGCCACCGCCGCCCGCTGGCTTTCGTCGAGATGAAGCCCGAGCTTCGAGCGCCGCCAGAGGATATCCTCCGCGGTCTCGGCCCATTCGTTGGCCTTGAGATACGCGACTTCCCGTTCGCTGAGCCCGCCGCCCAGATCCTGGCCGAGATCCGCGACCGAGCCGGCGCCATGCAGCAGCGCGTCGATGCGGGTGCCGTAGGCGCGGCAGAGTCGCCTGACGGTCTTCGGCTCCAGGAAAGGGTAGCGGCCAGCCGCATTCTCCGCCCAGTCGTCGAAGCCGGCCACCGGTATGTCGCCGCCCGGCAGGGTCGCGGTCCTCGTCCACGGCGGCCGCATCCGCGGGAAGGTCCCCGCGAGCTTCTCCAGCGCGTGTTCGGCGAGACGCCGATAGGTGGTGATCTTGCCGCCGAAGACCGAGAGAAGCGGCGCATCGTCTCCGGGCTGGTCGAGCGTCAGGACGTAATCGCGCGTCGTCTCCTGCGCCTTCGAGGCCCCGTCGTCGTAAAGCGGCCGCACCCCGGCATAGCTCCAGCGGATGTCCGAACGGGCGATCGGCTTCTCGAGATATTCGCTGACCGCCCCGAGCAGATAGTCGATCTCCGGCTCGCTGATCGCCGCGGTCGCGGGATCGCCCCCAAACTCCTCGTCGGTCGTCCCGATGAGCGTGAAGCCGCCCTCGTAGGGAATCGCGAAACAGATCCGTCCGTCGGCGTTCTGGAAGATATAGGCACGGTCGTGATCGAAGATCCGGTCGACGACGATGTGGCTGCCCTTGACCAGCCTGTCGCGCGCCGGCGCATCGAGCCCGGCAACGCCGGTCAGGACCTCGGAGACCCACGGCCCGGCGGCGTTGACCAGCCCGCGCGCCGAAATGACGAAGCGCCGGCCGTCGCGCAGGTCCTTGAGTGTCAGCCGCCAGGCCGCGCCCTCGCGTCGCGCCGCGATGCACCGCGTCCGGGTGCGGATTTCCGCGCCGCGGTCGGCGGCGTCGCGGGCGTTGAGGACCACAAGCCGCGCGTCATCGACCCGGCAGTCCGAATATTCGAACGCGCGACGGTACTTCCGCTTGAGACCGATGCCGACGGCGTCGTTGGCGAGATCGACGCTCCGCGTCGGCGGCAGGATCCGCCGGCCGCCGAGGTGGTCGTAGACGAACAGGCCGAACCGGATGACCGGCCACGGCCTCAGGCCATCGTGGTAAGGAAGGACGAACCGCATCGGCCAGATGATATGGGGCGCCGAGGCGAGGAGGACCTCGCGCTCGGCCAGCGCCTCGCGGACGAGGCGGAACTCGTGGAATTCCAGATAGCGGAGCCCGCCATGGATCAGCTTGGTCGAGGCGGAGGACGTCGCGGATGCGAGGTCGGCCATCTCGGCGAGGAACACCCGCAGACCGCGACCCTGCGCGTCCCGAGCGATGCCGCAGCCGTTGACGCCACCCCCGATGACGGCGAGATCATACTCCCCGCCGGGCTCCATTCATCCTCCCCTCCCGCTGGTCCGGGATTTCCATCTTTTCGCGGTTGCCGGCAACGCGCCGGGAACGAACGGCCCGGCGGATGACCCTAGCGCCGTTCGCCGGGCAAGGCGAGCGCCGCGCCGCGCGACCACGCGGTTCGGCCACCGGCGCTCCGGCCGGCACATTCCGTCAGATGACGAAGATCTGGCCGACGTCGAGCTCCGTATTGACGGGCAATCGCGCAAACGCCACCGCGACGTCGCTGCCGACACCGTCGGGGTCGTAGAGGAGAGTGCCGCTTGGCGGGTGGTAGATAACGTGATGGTCCGCCGTCGTGGCGGCGTTGCCCTCGTGAAAAACGCTCGGGTCGAGCGGCCCCTCCGATCCAATATGCTTGAATGCGGTATGATCCAGCAAGATCTTCTCTTGCGGCGCCAGCTTGGTGATCGTGTCGATGCCGTTGCCCACTCCGTCCTTGAAAATGAACTGATCCTTGCCGCGGCCACCGCTGAGGGTATCGTTCCCTTCGTCGCCCTGGAGCTTGTCCTTGCCGGCGCCGCCCTTGATCGTGTCGTTGCCGCCAAAGCCGCGAAGCGTGTCGTTTCCCTTCGATCCCTTGACCGTATCGTCACCCAGGAAGATCGCGTGAAGGGCATCGTCGAGATCGGCGGCGTTGATGATATTGGCGATGGGGAGGGTCAGCCCCTTGACCTTGTAATAGAGCGTGCCCGACACGTACACGCTCATCTTTTCTATCGTGCCATAGGTGGCGTAACCTTGCCCGAAGGCACCGGTATATTCGAAGCCGGTGCCCTCGACCTTGATCTTCACCTTCCCGGAACTGATGTTGTAGTGCTCCGGGTCGGAATTCGTGGTCTTGCCGTCGAGAAGCGCGTCGAATTTTTCGTAGGCATTGGGCTTGGCGCGGTGCACCGCCTTGAATAGGGCCATCACTTCACTCCTGTGTCGGCCTGGCCGAACAACGTCACCCGATACGCCCGATCTGCCTCGACTTCATTGTCTCGTCTCCTGCCGTGAGCGCGTCGGCATCATAGCCGGGATTCGTCACCGGCGGAGAGATTTCGAGCGACCGCGAAGCGAAGAAACGTCGCGCCCCTCCGCCTCCCCCCACAGCGGCCGCGCGGCGAAGTGTTCCCTTCCGAACTTGCCCAACCTGTCCTTTACAGGAGGCCGGACCTCGCCCAGTTTCGCCGTTCCATCGCATGGCGCGGCACGCGTGACTTCGGCAGGAGCGACGACCGATGACGGCAGTGAGGCAAGGCGGGCGCAAACGGGTCGTCATCCACGAGGATGACGTCGGCATGACCCATGGGGCGAACGCCGCCTTCGTCGCGCTTTCCGCTCATGGGTCGTGCAGTTCGGGATCGGTGATGGTGCCCTGCCCCTGGTTTCCGGAGGCCGCCGAGCTCGCCGCCGCCGATCCCGCCCTCGACCTCGGCGTCCATCTCACCCTGACCAGCGAACAGAAGCCCTATCGCTGGCGGCCGCTGACCGCGCCGCCGCCGTCGGCGGGCCTGACGGACGCGTTCGGCTATTTCTGGCCGGACGTGCCGAGCGCCCGCAAGGCGGCACCGGAAGCGGTCGAGGCGGAGCTGCGCGCCCAGCTCGGCGCGGCCCGCGCCGCCGGCTTCGACATCACCCATCTCGACGCCCATATGGGAACCGCGCAGATGCCGGAATTCGTCGGCATCTTCCGCCGGCTCGGCCAGGAGCTCGGCGTCCCGGCCCTGCTGGTCAGGAGCCTCGAGGGCTACAATCCGGCAAGCTATGCGGGACCGCTCGATCCCGCCGGCTACGATGCCGAGGTGGCGGCCGCCCGCGCGGCGGGCGAGCCGGTCTTCGACGCCGTCCTCGAGACGCCGTGGGACCGCACCACCGACGCCGAAACCGCCTATCGCGAGATGTTCGCGGCGATCCCGGAAGGGCTGACCTTCCTGTCGCTGCATTTCAACCAGCCCGGCGACTTCGAGGTTGTCAATCCCGGGGCGGCCCACATCCGCACCGAGGAATACGCGCTGTTCCGCACCGCAAAGATCGCCGAATGGATCGAGGAATTCGACCTCGATGTCATCGGCATGCGAACGCTCCGGGACGCGCTGCGCGCCGGCGCGGCCTGATCGTCAGCCCTTCCGACTTTCCCTCGCCGGCGGCGCAGCGCTGCTACAGCGCTTCCTCGGTGGCGTCCTCGGCCGCCATGTCGAATTTCTGCGGGTCGAAGGATCCGGCCGGGCGAAGCTCGACCTCCTCGCGGCTCATGCCGCCAAGCACCACCCGAGACGCCATGCCGATATTGTGGATGATGGCGTCGGTCTCGGCATCCGTCGCGGTCGGACTGGTCGGCACCATCACCGTGCGGTTGAGGATGTCGAGCGAGCCGGCGCACATGTCCCTGCTGTATTCGGTCCGGCATTCGGCATTGTCCGGGTGGTTATAGGGGTTCATCGCCGGATGCGCGGCGCCGGCCCCCATCAGCACCTGGTCCCATTCGGTATAGGTGTGGCGCCCCGTCTTGCCGGCGATCACCGCCGGGAAGACCTTGACGAAGTCCGCCGCCTGCCCGGCCGATGGCATCAGATACATGACATGGGCGGCGCAGTCGTGCTCGGGGCTGTTCATCGGCGACAGCTTGAGGCCGAGATTGTCGAGGCGCGACGTGGCCGCGACGATCTTCTTCTTCTGCGCCCGCATCGCGTCGATCATCGCGCCGATGCGATCGAGCTGGACGTTGAGCATCGCGCCCTGCAGCTCCGAGGCGCGGCCGCCATTCCCGGCGAAGGGCTTCATGCCGTCCTCGCGGCCGGTCCAGTAGAAGTGACAGGGGTCGATGGCGCAGCGCGCGCGCCGGGCGAGCTCCTCGTCCGAGGTCGAGATCGCCCCGCCCTCTCCGGCGGTCATATTCTTGAAGTAGTTGAAGCTGAAGGCGCCGATATGGCCGATCGAGCCGAACATCCGCCCTTCATAGCCGCCGCCGACGCCCTGGCAGGCATCCTCGATGACCGTCAGGCCGCGCCGCTCCGCGATCTCCATGATCGCGTTCATGTCGCAGGCCGCGCCCCAGATATGCACCGGCACGATCGCCTTGGTGCGCGGTCCGATCGCCGCCTCGATCGCCGCCGGATCGATGGTGATGCTCTCGTCGACATCGACGATCACCGGAATCGCGCCGGTGGTCAGCACCGCGGTCGCCGTCGCCATGTAGGTGTGGGCGGGAATCAGGACCTCGTCGCCGGGGCCGAGGCCGACTGCGATCATCGCCGCCGACAGCGCATAGGTGCCGCTGACCGTCAGGGCGGTGTGATCGACGCCGAGAAAGGCGGCGTAGCGCCGCTCGAACCGGTCGCATTCACGCTCTTCATCGCCGTAGCGGAACAGCTTTCCCGACCGGATCACCCGCGCAAGCGCTTCGATCTCTTCATCGCCGACAACGTACATTCGGTACTCTCCGGATTCTCTCGTTCATCGCGCGGGACGTTATCATTTCGTGGCCCCATCGAAAGGGCCACAAGGTGCAAATCAGGGGGGGCCACTTTCCGAATTCACAGGATATGCTCGGGCCTTGGGCGCCTGCTACCGATGCGTTCGTCAATTCGTCTCTTGGGGAAGCGTTGTTGACCCTTCTCTTCTGGTCTTGCCATCGTCACCGAAAGAAATCCTCACCCTTTCGCAAGTCGTCGCCCTGATCCCGGATAAATTTCTTCCGGGATGATCTCGATCAAGGCGGACAATTTTCATCACGCAATACTCGTTTCCAGCATCTGACCTCATCGCCCGGAGAAGTGGCCATGAGTTGGACGACGGTCATCGACTTGCCGATGCGCCGTTTCGACGGCGGAAGGACGCTCGATCACACCCGGTTCGGAAATCACGCCGACCTTCTCGGCGGCCCCACCCCCTTTCAGGGCTACGTCAGGCTCGCCGGCGGCAATGACCAGCTGGAAGTGCCGGTCGGCGGCGACAGCCTGCAGCGCTTCGCCGGCCTTCGCATCGAGGCGCGAATCAGACCCACGGCGCTGCCTCACCGGCTGAATATCGTCGAAGGCTTCATGGCCTTCGCCTTCATGGTCGAGGCGAACGGGCACCTCTCGGCGACCATCTACGACGGGCAGAACTGGGTGGCGGTCGATGCCAACCAGCCGGTGCCGCTGAACCAGTGGTCCTCGGTGGTCTTCGAATATGACGGCGTCTGCATCGGCAGGCTGCATCAGGATGGCACCGTGGTCGGCACGCGACTCGACATGCCGATCGGCATGCGCCAGCCGCAGCAGGTGATCACCATCGGCCACTGGCCGCGTGCCGACCATCGCTATTCCTTCCAAGGCGACGTGGGCCACGTCCGCATCGACCGCAGGGATCACGAAGACGCCTGGCGCGACGCGCTCGCCGGCATGCTCTGCGGCTGCCAGATGACGCCTCGCCAGGCGGCCGCGGTCGCCGAGATGACCGACATCCTGCGCGACATGGATGCTCGGCGGCTCGCCGAACTCGCCGATTGCCTGAAGGCCCGCCACGAGCGGATGCGGGCGCTGGTCCGCAAGGTACGCGCGGGTAATGCCCGCACCATCGCGCGCTATCGCGGAATCGGCGAAGCGATGCGTGACGCCTGGTGCTGCGGTCCCGGTATCGGGCTCGCCAAGAAGGAGCTTCTCGGCGGGCTCCTGGGCATTGCCGGTCCGCCCGGTTCCGAACGGCGCGAGGAGTACCTGAGCGAGGTGAAGGAGCTCTTCGACATCGGCGCCCTTTGCCAGATGCAGGGGCCGGAATTCGACCGGCTTCGCGAATTGATGCGGGTGCTGGTGCCCCGCCTTGCCGACGGCGACCGCCAGTTCCGGGACCTCCTGGATGCGGTGGAGGCGGAATGATGGCCCAGAAGCTCACCCCCGCCTGCGATACTCCCGCCGCCGCCCCGCAGCAGAACGCCTATACATGGGCGGTGGAGGTCTTCGCTCCCGAATTGCACTTCGATCCGGGCGAGCGCTTCTTCCCGGTCGATCTCGACACCACCATTGCCGCCTCCAGCCTTTACCGCCTCGACACTCAGGCGGCTCCACCGGTCTGGCCCAGAGTCAGGGACCGCGGGCAGATCCGTCCGCCGGACCTCGCGGGCGCCTCTCCGGGCCATTTCACGTCGGTGACGCCGCTCGTCACCAGCGGCGCCGCCGCGGCTCCGAGGCTGATGCCGCAGATCGCCGCCGTCGAGGCCCTGCACGCCAACCGCACCATCGCCTCGAAGCTCACCATGTATGGCGTGGTCTGCAAGGCCGGTGACGTACCCAACGCCCATTTCTTCCTCGACGAGATCGAGGCCCGGGACGCCGCGGTCGCCCGCGCCATCAAGGACGGGTACCTGATCACCTATTACTTCTTCTTCCCCGCCGCCTTCGCCCCGGACAAGGACGCCTATTACGAGGCCGAAGGCGACTGGTCGGGCATCTCGCTGCTCTTCGAGCGGCTGCCGACGGCGCAGAACGTCGCCCAGACCCTGCCCGTGCTTTCCTGCTACTTCCGCAAGTCCGAGCCGTATTACATCACGGGCGCCGACGGATTCGCGAAATGGACCGACGTCACCCGGCAGCGCGACACCACCACCGGCATCGACACCCATCCGGTGGTCTATGTCAGCCGCGGCCGGCACAACTGCTACTACAAGCCGCGGAAAACGGTCGTGCCCGACATCCCATGGCCATCGGGGCTGCAGGTGGAGATGATCGAGGCGGGTGACTACACCCCCAATCCCGGCGGCGGGACGATCACCGGAACCTTCGACCCGGACGTGCCGGAATGGATGTTCGCGGTGTTCGGACCGGTGGCGCTGCTGTTCGAATTCTGCGCCGAGATGGGCTGTGTCGAGTTCGATTCCTCGGGCGTCTATTCGAACGCCGCCCCGACCACGGACGTCGCCGACAAGGGCGGCCACTCCGTCGGGCCTCCGGGCAGCCAGCCCCAGGCCGGCAGCGACACGCCGCCTGCTCCGTTGGCGCCGGGCGCCGCGCCGTCGCAATTGCGCGTAACGCCGGTCTATGTCGACCTCACCGCCCCGCTGGTGAAGGACCGCTGGGCCTTTGCCGGCCGCTGGGGCGCGGCGCGGATGCACCGCTACTCCTTCTGGAGCGACGATCCGGCGAACAAGGAGAGCTACGACTATTACCGCTTTGGCGGTCCCGACCGGCCGCTTCTGCCGGCGTGGTTCATGTGGAACCTGTTTTTCGACGTGACCTTTGGCGCCGGTGCGATCGGCGTCTTGCCGTCGACGCCCTGAGACATTCTCCGGTCACGGATTCCGCGGCTGCCCGGACGCCATTCGCCGCGAGCCGCTGAGCCGCTTGTGGACGTGGACCATGAAGGCCGCCGCGAAGAGCGGCGTGAAGAGGTTGAGCAGCGGCACCGCCAGGAACAGGGCGATCAGCAGCCCGGCGACGAAGACCGTCGGGCCGTTTTCCCGGCGGAGCGCCCGCGCTTCCGCCCGCCCCGTGAAACGTCGCGCCGCCGCCTCGAAATATTCCCGGCCGAGCAGATAGCCGTTGCCGATGAAGAAGGCGACGAGGTTGACCCCGGGCACGAGGAGCAGCGCCAGGGCGACGAGGTTGACGACGATGACGATGCCGGTGAAGGCGATGGTGTCGCCGATCGCGGCGGCAACCGACAGGTCCTGGCCCGGCGGGTCGGCGGGGTAATGCGTCCGCTCGACGAGACCGGCGACCTCGTCGGTGAACATGCCCGAAAGCAGCGCCGCGGCCGGCGCCACCAGGAAGCCGAGTCCGATGAACAGGCCGAGGCCGGCAACGATCGAGATCGTCGTCTCCAGCCACGGATAGCTCCGGATATCGACCAGCCAGCCGAGAAGGCCCTCGAGCAGCAGCCAGATGATGAACAGGACCGCGATCGTCAGTCCGAGGGACTTCCACATGACCGAGCGGAACGGCGGCGAGAATATCTCGGAAAGGGCGAGGCCCGCGGCTGAAATCATGCCGGATTAGGTGGAGGCCAGATGCTCGGGATTCAATCGAAAAATCGCAGCATCCTATAGCGAACGCGGCAAGCGTCGATGATGCGCACGGCCAAGATGGCCAAGCGAACTATCTCGCAAGATTATTGGACAACGTTCAAATTTAAGCTTGGCGGCTTTTGTCTAGCCTGTTCTCGGGCGATAATCTCTCGGATCAAGGCACTGATCGTAAAATGCCTGATCCATTGGAACCCAATCGGTCTTGGCTATTCCACGACGGGCGGACGCGGTGGCGCTGCTGGGATAAGCACAAGCGACCTTTATCCAGCGTTTTTCATGCTCGGAGATTTCTCGGATTTCCTCGACGATCTCACCCAAGTCGGAATCCTGGCTGAAGATAATTGCGACGTCGTATTGGTCCTGTCGTGCCAATCGCACCGCATCCAAGGCGAGACGTACATCGATTCCCTTCTCATGAGGCGTGTATATCGTCTGCTCGGAACCATCCGACATAACGACTTTCTCGGAATGGTATCGTAGGGGCCGTGTCGTCACCAAAATGCCTGACCGGCGCATCGCCAACGATCGGGCGGCCCAATATCCGTGCCACATGGGATCATGCTGAGCGAGCGGAACGCCAGTGTAGAAGCGGACACCGCGGCGTTCCCACCCCTTAGAAGCACATATCGCGTCGGCTAGTTTGATGGGATCAAAATTAGGATGAAAATGGCCAAAGGCAGCCATTGCGTGACGGAACAGATTCTGGCCGTCAAAGAAGGAAACGGCTCTTTTTTTCTTTGGCCCGTCCATCAAAAAATAACCCCGCCGGGAGCCTTGCGGCTAATCCGACGGGGGGTAATTCGTTTGTCATAGATGTCCATGCAGGCAAAATTGTCAAGAGTCTATCAATTGGTCAACCCTTGGTAGTAAGTGATTGACCAATGTATGTGCCGTTTGTGCAATACGATCATTCAGGCGGTACCCGCGCGCAAACACGGGATCCCTCACTCCCCGAGCCCGGCGATGAGAGCATCGAGCGCCGCGTCGTCGAGCCGCCCGACCAGCCGGCCGTCGACCATCGCCGACGGCGCCACCGCGCAGAGCCCCAGGCAATAGACTGCCTCCAGCGTCACCCGCCCGTCCGCCGTCGTCTCGCCGCTTGCGATGCCGAGCGCGGCTTCGGCGCGCGCCGCCAGCGTCTCGCCGCCGGTCGCCTGGCAGGCCTCGGCCCGGCACAGCCTCACCACATGGCGCCCGGCCGGGGAGCGACGGAAGTCGTGATAGAAAGTGACGACGCCATGGACTTCGGCCCGGGTCAGGTTGAGGACGTCGGCGACCACCGGCACCGCCGCGTCGTCGATATAGCCATACTCCTCCTGGAGGGCTCGCAGGATCGGCATCAGCGCGCCGTCGAGATGTTTCATCGCCTCGGCAAGCCGCCGTGCGCGATCGGGGTCGAAGGCCGGGCCGGGTCGTTCCTGGGTGGGCTGGTCGGTCTGCATCGGGGAATCCGTGGGCAAGCAACAGGATATCGCGGCCATGGTCGACCCTTCGCGACGGCCGGTCAATCGCCTTGCCGCCGGGAAACCATCAAAGCAGGCCGTCGATCCAGGCCGCCACCGTCGCGATCATCTCGCCAAGCACGTCGGCGTCGGTCCGGCCGCTCGCCTTGCGGACGTGGAAGGAATGGTCGCCGTCCTCGAAGAGATGCAGCGTGGCGCGACCGCCGAGGCGGCGGCAAAGCGGTTCGAGAAGATCCAGTCCCGCGAAGGTGTCGCGCGTGCCTTGCAGGAAGAGCATCGGCACCGCGACGCCGGCGAGATGGGCGGCGCGATCGTCCGAGGGCTTGCCCGGCGGATGGAGGGGAAAGCCGAAGAAGACCAGCCCGCGCACCGCCGCCAGCGGCGCTTCGGCCTGGGCGGTCGAGGTCATCCGCCCGCCAAAGGACTTGCCGCCCGCGAAGAGCGGCAGGTCCGGCGCAAGCCTCGCGGCTTCCGCCACCGCGGCACGGACCGTCGCCACCGCCACCGGCGGACGGTCCGGCCGGCGACTCTTCGCTTCCATATAAGGGAAATTGAACCGCAGGGTCGCGATGCCCGCTTCGGCCAGGCCCCTCGCCACCATTGCCATGAAGGGGTGCGTCATCCCGGCCCCGGCGCCATGGGCGATGACGAGGCAGGCGCGCGCCTCCGCGCCGCGGTCGAACAACCCGGAAACCGTGCCGCTTCCTTCGACGGCGATGGTGACCGGCTTGCTCAATGGACCGCGCCGCCTCCGACGATCTGGTCGAGCAGCTCGGCCAGGGTTTCGGGCATGGTGATGTTCGGCGTATGGCCCGCGTCGAGCTCGTAGCACCGCCAGCCGGGCCGGGCCCGGATCCGCTCGGCCATCGCCTTGAAGGGGTCGCCGCCGGACTTCCCCGTACAGTGGATATAGGCCCCCGGAATGTCGCGGGCGGCGCCGGTCAGCTTGATGCGCTGCGTGTATGTCCGGAACGGCATCCAGCTCCGCCGCTGGTTCAGCCAGTCGAAATCCTCCTCGGCGACGTCGGGCGCCAGCGGCGGCGGCGGCAGGCGCCACCCGTCCCCCGGCCCGCTCACCTGGTCGCGCATCCTGTCGGCTTCGGCCGCCGGCCTCAGGTCGAGGACACTCTCGCCGTCCTCCGGCACGAAGGCGTCGAGATAGATCAGCATCGTCACCCGGTCGGGCATGCGGTCGGCGACCCCGGTGGCGACCATGCCGCCGTAGCTGTGCCCGATCAGGACCAGCTTCCGCAGATCCTCGAATTCGATCACCCCGGCGATGTCGGCGATATGCAGGTCGAGATCGATCATCGGCGCCCGGAGATGGCTGCGCTCGCCGAGGCCGGTATAGGTCGGCGTCAGCAGGCTATGGCCGCGCCTGGCGATGGGCTCCCGCATCCGGGCCCATGACCAGCCGCCCGACCAGGCACCATGGCAGACGAGAAAATTCGCCATCCCCGCCTCCCCTTGCCATCGGCTACCGGCCCGCGATCTTGCCGGCGAGCACCGCGATGGTCTGCTGGTAGACGGCCGCCTTGTTCCACTGGCCGAGCACGGTGTAGTTGTGCGTGCCCGGCTGATAGGACTGGCCGGCGCGCCAGCCATAGGCCTTGAGGTAATTCGCGGTCGAGGCGAGCGCGTCCGACTTGCTGCGGATCAGGTCGCGATGACCGTTGCCGTCCCAGTCGACGGCGAACTTTATGTAGGAGGTGGCGAGGAACTGCGTCTGTCCAAGCTCGCCGGCCCAGGCGCCGATCATCTGCGATGGCGAGAGGTCGCCGCGCTGGACGATCTTCAGGGCGGCGTAGAGCTCCTCGGTGAAGAATGCCGAGCGGCGGCAGTCATAGGCAAGCGTCGCCAGCGAACGGATGGCCTTCTTGTTGCCGGTATTGGCGCCGAAGCTGGTTTCCAGTCCCCAGATCGCCACCAGCACCTCGCCGGGCACGCCGAACCGCTTTTCGATGCCCCGGAGGAGGCTGGCATTCTGCTTGTAACGGCTGCGGGCAACGCCCTCGAGCGGCGCGGCGCGGGTCGCGTAGAATTTCTGGAAACTCAGCTTGAAGTGCTTCTGGTTGCGGTCGAGCCGGATCACGCTGGTGTCGTAGGTGACGCCGTTCAGGGCCGAGGCGATCACCTTCGACGATACGCCGGCGCCCGCCGCCTCCCGCTTGAAATCCGCCAGCCAGCGCGAGAATCCGGCGCCGGTATTGCCGCAGCGCGCGGCGAGGGCGTCGCTTGACACATTCGCAAGGACCATCGCCGCCAGCGCCAGAACGGCGTTTCTCAATCTCCAATGCATCATCGGCTCCCTGATCGCCCTTCCGGCGCGCGCGATGGTAGGCGGAGCGCCATGGCCCGCGCAACCATTCTCCGCGATAGCGGCTTCCCCTGGCGCGACCAGACGCCGTCTCGGCAGCGACAGGCGGTTTCGCTAGACTATGCCCTGAATTCGCCGTCGAGCCATGGTTACCGATGGCGAGGGCAGCAGCGGGGAGTCGATCGTGAAATGACGAAATTCTACGACAAGGCTTCGGACGTCGTTCGCCGCATCTACGAGAAGCGCATCGACGCCCCGTCCGTCCTCGACGTCGACATCGATTTCCCCAATGCCGCGAAATTCGCCGCCAAGTGGGAGGCGATCCGCGACGAGGCCAAGGTCGCCAAGCTCGAATCCATGCCGCGCTTCCACGACATCATGCCCGAGCAGGCGGATATCTCGGCCAATGACGGGATCGACTGGCGGATGCTGATCCTCAAGGCCTATGACGTCGATGTGCCGGAGAACCTTGCCCGCATGCCGGTGCTGGCCGGCCTGCTCGCCGAATGCCCCGAGGTCAAGTCCGCGACGGTCTCCTTCCTCGCGCCGCACAAGCATATCCCCCGCCATCGCGGACCGTTCCGCGGCGTCATGCGGTTCCATCTCGGGCTGCAGATCCCGAAACAGGCAGACGGGCGGCCGGCCACCATCATGATGATCGACGACAAGGAATACCGGATCGCCGACGGCGACACCCTGCTGTGGGACGACACCTTCCCCCACGAGGTCATGAACAACGCCGACGAGCCCCGGATCGCCCTGCTTCTCGATGTCTGGCGGCCACGGATGCCCGTCGACATGGAGGTCCTGTCGCGAATCATCGTCGGCGCGGTGCAGATCGGCATGCGCTATCGCGGCGTCAGCTATACCGGTTGAGCAGGGCTGTCCCCAAGGGGCCGCACCGCGGCTTCGGCCCGAAGGGACGCTTTTTCGCGTAAATCGCCCGCTACGCGAAGGCACCGTCGTAATCGCTTGATCAGGATCAAGTAACTGTGAGGCCCGGCGCGGCAAAGTGCCGGTGGACTTGCGCCGCCCCGCCCTCTAATTTCGCAGCATTCTAAAACAGGGTAGCTTTATGGACTACCAGTCGATCTTTGCCGAGGCGATTGCCGCCCTCCACGCCGAAAAGCGTTACCGCGTCTTCGCCGACCTGGAGCGGATTGCGGGTCGCTTCCCCTACGCGGTGAATCACGCGGAGGACGGCGACCGCGAGATCGTCGTCTGGTGCTCCAACGACTATCTCGGCATGGGCCAGCACCCCGAGGTCATCGCGGCGATGACCCACGCGGCCGGAACGATGGGCGTCGGTGCCGGCGGCACCCGTAACATCTCGGGAACCAATCACCCCCTGGTCATGCTCGAGGCGGAGCTCGCCGACCTGCACGGCAAGGAAGCGGCGCTGGTCTTCACCTCGGGCTTCGTCTCGAACGAGGCGGCGATCTCGACCGTCGCCAAGATGCTGCCGGATTGCGTCATCCTTTCGGACGAACTCAACCACGCCTCGATGATCGAGGGCGTGCGCCGCTCGGGCGCGCAGAAATTCATCTTCCGCCACAACGACCTCGAACATCTCGAGGACATCCTCAAGGCGCAGAGCCGGGTACGGCCGAAGCTGATCGCCTTCGAGTCGGTCTATTCGATGGATGGCGACGTCGCCCCGATCGAGCGGATCGCCGACCTCGCCGACAAATACGGCGCGATGACCTATCTCGACGAGGTCCACGCGGTCGGCATGTACGGCCCGCGCGGCGGCGGCATCGCCGAGCGCGACGGCGTCATGGATCGCATCGACGTCATCGAGGGAACCCTCGCCAAGGCCTTCGGCACGCTTGGCGGCTATGTCGCGTCGAGCCGGGTGATCGTCGACACCATCCGCTCCTATGCGCCGGGCTTCATCTTCACCACCGCGTTGCCGCCGGCGCTCGCCGCGGCGGCGACGAAGTCGATCAGCCACCTCAAGGCCTCCTCGACGGAGCGTGAGGGCCAGCAGCGCGCCGTCGCCCGCACCAAGGCCGCGTTGAGCGCCGCCGGCCTGCCGGTGATGCCGTCGGATACCCACATCGTGCCGCTCTTCGTCGGCAATGCCGACCAGTGCAAGCAGGCGAGCGACATCCTGCTCGAGGATCACGGCATCTATATCCAGCCGATCAACTATCCGACCGTGCCGCGCGGGCTGGAACGTCTCAGGATCACGCCGACGCCGTTCCATGACGACGGCCTGATCGATCGGCTTTCGATCGCCCTGGTCGATGTCTGGCAGCGTCTCGGCCTGCCCTTCTCGACCGATGGCAAGGCTGGCCAGCCGCGCCAGGCGGCGTCCGCCGCCGGCAATACCCGTGTCGCGGTCTTCCCGCCCGCCGGGGGCTGATCCCTATCCACCGATTGTCTGGGCCGAAGCGGCGCCCGCTGCTTCGGCATCCTTGCGTCCTTCGAGGCTTCGCTTTCGCGAAGCACCTCAGGATGGCTCGGTTGGCGTCGTTCGCGGCTCCGCTTCGCGAAGCACCCTCGGGTCGAGCCCGAGGGCAAGCTCTCGGAATGGCTCGGGTGGCGTCGGTCGCGGCTCCGCTTTCGCGAAGCACCTCGGGATAGCTGGGTCGGGATTCGATGACGCGGCCGGGAATTTATGGGTCAGCAGGTGACCGCGGGCTGAAACACCCTCGCCATCCTGAGGTGCGAGGGCGAAGGCCCGAGCCTCGAAGGACGCACGCCCGCCTCATCCCGGAACAGCGCACTCGCCGGAGCGGCAAGCACCTGCCCGGCCATCCTGAGGAGCCCCGCGGAAGCGGGGCCTCGAAGGACGCAAGACCCAAAATCACCGAGAGATCGCGACCGCCTCAGAACAGCGGGTCCTCGATCCCCGTCGGCTCGTCCTGCTCGACCGACTCGCGGACATTGTCGGCCGGCGCCAGCAGCGCCGCGCGGCCGTCGACGAAATCCTGGTCGAGGACGATCGTCCGGTAGGCCTTGTCGAGATCGAGGGCGCGGCGGCGCGAGGGGTGGAGGAGCGTCGCCACGTCCGTCCTCAGCCGTTCCAGCGCGGCCGGGTCCGGCTTGCCGTCGGCGTCGAAAAAGGCCGGGATGACCTCGTCGTTGGCGCGGAACTCGTCACCGGCGCCGTTGGCCACGAGGTAGCGGGCATAATCGCCGAGCCCGTCGGCGCCGACCGGATCGGGAATGCCGGCGAGCCCGTGCTGGCTCCAGTGGAACCAGCCGCCGTCCGGCGTGTCGATCTTGCGGGAGAAAGCGAAGGTCGAATCGTCGGTCGCCCCGATGCCGCCGTGACAGCCGGCGCAAAAGACGGTCTCCTCGAAGCTCTGTGGGCGAAGCGCCCCTTCCCGGTCCTCGATGAAGGACTGCAGGCGCCAGCCGACGCCATTGGCCAGCCCGGTCTCGGCATTGCCGTCGAAGATCGGCAGCCGGTCGGGGTAGTCGTGGTCCTCCTTGACCTCGGCCAGCGCCCCTTCCTCGAGATCGGCGTAGGTCTGCCAGGCCGTCTTCGCCATGTAGCGGAGTTCCTTGAGACGCGGCGAGAGCCGGATGCCGCCGTCGGCATCGTCGACGTCGACGTAGCGAACCGAATGGACGAACTCGGTGCCGAGCGGATAGAGCCCGGCGGCGAGCGGCGCCTTGCCGGCCGCCTGCAGCGCTGCCGCCCGGCCGACATAGCTCATGTCGCGCCCCTTGAGCGGCGCCCAGTCGAAGGCGACGCGGGTGGCGGTGCCGATGGTGCCGTCCTTGTCGAGATCGACGCCGTAGCGCGCCTCGTCGACCGGATCGATCGGGATGTCGAGGCGCCGGATCAGTGCCTCGACGATGGCGAGGTTGATCGCATAGGCCCGCCAGTCGGGATTGCCGCCGGCGTCCTGGCGATAGGCCTCCGGAAGACGGATCAGGACGTCGTCGGTCGAGCCGCTCGCCGGCGAGAAGCTGCCGGGGAGAGGCGTATAGGCGAAGGCCCGCCATCCGGTCCGCCCACCGGCCGGATCGAGGTCGTAACCCTCCGCGTCAAACCGGAAATGGACGTCGGGGACGTAGCCGCTCCATGCGCCGTCATCGTCGGCGTCCCAGCCGGGCGGCGGATCCTTCAGGGTCGCCGCGAGCCGGATCGTGCCGTCCGGGGCGTGGTAGTTGTCGGTGCGGATATAGGCGAGGATCTCGTCGTCGCTGATCGCGGCGATCCGCTCGCTGCGATCCTCGAAGAGATTGCTCCAAGGATTGACCAGTGCCGGTGCCGGAAAGGCATAGGAAAGCTGGAGGTCGCGGTCGTTGATGGCGTTTGGCGAACGGCCTTTGACGTGGCAGGTGAAGCACGGATTATGGACGCTGCCGGAGACGTCGAGGGTGCGCGTATAGCATTGCGGCGGGATGAAGGCGGACGGATTTTCGAGCGGCTCGCCGAGCCGCGAGGCGCCGGCCGCCGCCGAAGCAAGCGCGGTCGTGCCGAGCAGGGCAAGGATCATCCGGCGCGGCATCGTCGCTCTCCGTTTCCGCGATATGAGATCGATGCGGCGGGACCGGGATCCCGCCGCATCCGGTGTCGAAGGTCGCCGGCTCAGTTGGTCAGCGCCGGAAATGGCCCGATATAGCCGATATAGGCGCGGGCATCCGCCGGATCGGTCCGCTTGTCCTTGTCGGATTCGCCGTAGGGATGCTGGACGACGGCCATCAGGTAGCCGTGGCCGCCGACGTCGCTGTAGAAATAGGGCGAGGTCGTCTCCGAACCGTAGGGCGTCGAGAAGATCCGGGTGAGCCCGCCATCGGCCATGTTGTAGGCCCAGATGGCATCGTTCTGATGGCCGGAGCCGGTGTCCTCGCCGATGATCAGCGTGCCGTATCCATCCATGAAGGTCAGGTTGTCGGGATTGGCGACGCCGTCGATGTCGCAGGTGTTGCCGGCATAGGGACTGCCCTCCTCATAGGTGGTGGGCTTGCCGGCAACCAGCGTCGTCAGCCCCTTGCCGACGAAGTCCGAACCGATGGTCGGGTCGGCTTCAAGGCCGATCTTGTAGACCGCGCCGCAGGGATTGGCGGCAACGCGGATGTCGTTGCTGCCGCCCTTGTCGTATTTGCCGTCCTTGGCCATGTCCTCCATGCCGTTGCCGACTTCCGACATGGCGACGAACAGCGTCTTGCCGGCCGGGTCGAGGGCGATGCCCTCTTCCTTGCGGAATTCGGTGGTCGCGCCGAGCATCGAGGCATAGCGCCGGGTCTCGAGGCGGGAGGCGAGCATCTCCATGCCGGGCTTTACCTTGAGGCACTCGACCCGACCTTCCGCATTCGACGCCGAGAAGCCGGCGGGGCAGGATCCGTCCTCCGCCATCTCCGCCGTCTCGAAGAGGTCGGTGAAGGTCACGCCACGGGCGACGCCCTCGGTGACGGATCGATCGTCGGCATGGCCGAGGCTGATCCAGGTGAGATCGGCGGCACCGGCTCCGTCCGCCGAGGTCTGGTTCCATTTCGCCGCATAGAGCATGCCGGCGCCGAGGTCGCCCGCTTTGTCGGCGACGAACATGAACAGCCCGACATTGGTGCCGTCATCCGAGATATAGGCCGTCTTCCGGTCCGGCATTATCTTGGCGAGCTCGACCGCGACACGGCCCATGGCGCGGTGCTTCGCGACCGTGTAGGAGCCGTCTTCCGCGACCGTGATCTCGGTCGGGAAGCCGTAGCGATACGGCTTGAACACGGCCTTGAAGTCCTCGACCGTGACGGTCGCGGGATCGAAGCCCGCGTAGCGGGCCATCGGCTTGTAATAGTCGTCGATCTGATCCATCGCGGTCGCTTCCTCGACCGCCCGCGCATCCGGCGGATATTCCTCTGAGCCGAGATGCGTGCCCCAGGGCGTCACCGAGCCCGCACAGGGAACCCACAGGCCACCAACCGACGAGAAGTCGATCGGCTTGGTGCCGACGATGCTGAGCCTGCCCTCGGCGTCGCCCTTCAGCTCGGAGAGATACATGGCGCCCGGACGCGATTCGAAATGGGTGATGCTGAACAGCTTCTCGCCGACCGGCAGCAGCGAGGTGAAGTCGGCATCGACCGAGACATGGGGCGAGCCGTCGGCGCTCTTCACCGGCTGGCCGTTCTCGTCGGTCAGCGTGCCGAATACCACGTCGCCGAAGATGTCGCCGCTGCGGGCCAGCAGCGAGAAGCCGATCGGGTAGGTCTGGCCGTTGATCTCGACACCGGTCGAGGCCAGGACCGCGCGCTTCTGGGCGTCGTCGGCGGCGAACGGGACGGGCGTGAATCTGACCTCGCCGGCCATCGCGCCCGAGCCCGCCAGCACAAGGGCAGTCGTCGCCAGCAGCGACTTGGTGAATGCATTCATGATGTGACCTCTGTTGAACAGTCGCGTCGCGACGTCCGGGGGGAGAAGGACGCCCGCATCTCGATCCGCCGGTACCGTCGGCGCCGGCATTGTAACCATCTCAAATCCGTTTGAAGCTTTGTTGACAGTCGCCGGCGACGACGGCGATTTCAGTCCTCCTTGCCGCTGGTATCCACGCGAATCGCGATCCTGCGCTTCGGAACCACGAACGGCAGGGCGATCGCGATCCCCGCGAAGCGGGCGAACTGGTGGGCGGCGACGAAGGCGGTATCCATGTTGAGGGCCAGCGAGAGCGACATCATCGCGTCAAGGCCGCCCGGCGCATAGGCGACGATCGCCTGGTCGATCGGAACGCCGATGATCCGGGCGACGCCGACCGCCATCAGCCCCGCGATCGCCGTCGCGACAAGGAAGGCGCCGATCGAAGCGGCCAGGATCCCGGCGACGAAGCGGAGGCTGGTCCCGGCGAAGCGGCTGCCGACCAGGGCCCCGAGCAGCACGAAGGCGAGAACCACCAGCGGCGCCGGCGGCGCACCGCTGACCAGGCCGCTGCCGTGAAGGAGGGCGCTCGCCATGAAGCTCCCGGTCAGCAGCCCGGATGGCACTCCGAGCCGGCGAAACAGCAGGCCGACGACGGCGGCGGCGACGATCATCAGGACGGTATGAGCGAGCGATCCCTCGGGCACGACCGCGGGCAGCGGCGGATCGGTCTCGACCGCGACGATCAGGCCGGGCAGGACCGCGACAAGCAGGAAGACGCGGATGCTCTGGCTGGTGGCGACCTTGCGGATATCGGCATCGGATTCGGAGGCCATCGCCAACACGAAGGAGAGAGCCCCCGGCACGGCGGAGAAGAAGGCCGTATCCCGGTCCCAGCCGGCCACCCGGGTGAGGAAGACGCGCACGGCGACAATGACGGCCGCCACCGTGATCGCCAGCCCGAGAAGGCTCAGCGGCCAGGCAAGCGCGCCGCTCAGCAGTTCCGGCGTCACGCCGCACCCGAGCGCCGTTCCGATCAACAGGTAGGCGAAATCGACCAGCCGGGGCGGCAGTCGCGTGTCCCAGCCCGCCAGCGACGCTGCGGTCACCGCGATCATCGCGCCGGAAAGCCACGCGGCCGGCATCCCGGCAAACGCCGCGACACCGCCGCCAAGGATGGCGATGAGGATCGTGCCGACGAGGCCAAGTCGCGGGTCCAAGGCTTCTCCCTTGTCGGGTTTCGCGGGCTGCCGAACGGCGGGGCGGGCGGAAGCGCCTGCCGGGCACAGCCCGGCCGGCCGGCCATTCTAGCACCGGATTCCGCGAGACGAGCGCCCGCCAATGCGAATGGGCGCGACGCGCCGACGCAATCTCCGCTAATCTCGGCTATTGTCGCCACGACAGGCGCGGCATCGGAGCCAGGCGTATGACCAACGCCAGACGACCGCCGAAGAAGCGCACCGCCGACGGACTGGCGGATGCCCGGGAAGCCTATGCCCGGAATGCCTGGGAAGACGCCTACCAGTCCTACTGCCAGGCCGATTCGCTGGCGCCGCTCGCCGTCGACGATCTCGAAGACTGGGTTTGGGCGGCCGCCCTTACCGATCGTGACGATGACTATCTGGCGCTTCAGGAACGCATCTATGACGCACATCTCGCCGCCGGCGACGAACGACGGGCTGCCCGCGCCGCCTTCGGCCTCGGGCTGCGTCTTTTCTCGCTGGGCGAAGCGGGGCGCGCCAGCGGCTGGTTGACCCGCGCCGCCCGCCTTCTCCGCGACCGGGACTGTCCCGAACAGGGCTACCTGCTGCTCCCGGCCGTCCATCGCGCCATCGCCACCGGCGACCTGGACGAGGCCGACGCCACAGCGGCCACAGCGATCGAGATCGGCGACCGCTATTCGGAGGCCGATCTCGCGGCATTCGCCCGCAATCTCCGCGGCCGGGCACTGCTCCGCATGGGGCGGATCGCCGAGGGCCTGACGCTCCTCGACGAAGCCATGCTTGCGGCGACCGCGGGCGCCCTTTCGCCGATCTTCACCGGCCTCGTCTATTGCAGCGTGATCGATGCCTGCCAGGAGGTCTTCGCCTTCGACCGCTGCCGCGAATGGACCGCCGCCCTGGCGGCGTGGTGCGACACGCAACCCCAGTTGGTCACCTTCACCGGAAGCTGCCTGGTCCACCGGGCCGAGGTGATGCAGCTCAGCGGCGCCTGGAGCGACGCGATCGGCGAAGCCGAGCGGGCGACCCGGCGGCTGTCGGTCATCGCCGATCCCGGCGCCAGCGCCGCCGCCTTCTACCAGCAGGCGGAGATCCATCGGCTGCGCGGCGAGGTTTCCGAGGCGGAAGACGCCTATCGCCGGTCGAACGAGCTCGGCGCAGATATCCAGCCGGGACTTGCCCTCCTCCGCCTGGCGCAGGGCCGCCGCGACTCGGCGGTCAATGGCATCCGGCGGGCGCTGGCGACGACCACCGAGCCGGCCCGGAGAATGCGCGTCCTGCCCGCCGCCGTCGAGATCATGCTGGCGGATGGCGCCATCGACGAGGCGCGCGCTGCCGCTGAGGAGATCGCAGATATCGCGGCCAGCTATGACACCGAGGTGGTTTCGGCGATGGCGGACCACGCCCGCGGCGCCATCCGGCTCGCGGAGGGCGATCCACAGGCGGCACTTGCCCCTCTCCGCCGCGCCTTCCTCGTCTGGCAGCAATTCGGCGCCCCCTATCTCGCGGCCCGTATCCGCATTCTCGTCGGCATCGCCTGCCGGAACCTCGGCGACGCCGAAGGCGCGGCCCTTGAATTCGCGGCCGCCCGTTCGGTCTGCGAGGACCTTGGCGCCGCCCCGGACCTCGCCCGCATCGATCACCTCGCCACAACCGACGCCCGGCATCGCCCGGACGGCCTGACGCCGCGCGAGATCGAGGTGTTGCGGCTGGTCGCCGCCGGCAAGACCAACAAGGCGATCGCGAAAGAGCTCGATGTCGCCGAAAAGACGGTCGACCGACACCTCTCCAACATCTTCACCAAGATCGATGTGCCCTCCCGGGCGGCCGCGACCGCCTATGCCTACGAGCACCAGCTGGTCTGATTCCGGGCGGGGCCGGATGGGTGGAACCACCCATGCGGCGGCCTCGCCTGACATGGGGTATTCGCCCGAAGCGGAGCGCCGCCCCGCCGTCCTAGCTTCCTCGCAATGCCGTATCGGCGCGCAGCCTGCTGGAGGAAGCCATGACGCTCACGACCACGATACCGATCGCCCCGAATCCTCGCGCGAGGGACTATCTCGAGGAGGGCCGCGCCTTCGCCGACATCACCGCCGACGGCACGGTTGGTTCGTCACCCCGGGCGACCGGCGCCGGGGTATCGCCGCAATCCGACCCGGAGCGCACGACGGTCGTGGTCATCGGCGGCGGCCAGGCCGGCCTTTCGGTCGGGTATCACCTTGCCCGCCGCAACATCCCCTTCGTCATCCTCGAGGCGGATGAGAGGATCGGCGACGTCTGGCGCCGCCGCTGGGATTCCCTCAAGCTCTTCACGCCCGCCGGCTATGACGGCCTCGATGGCATGCCCTTCCCCGATCACGTTCACGCCTTTCCGACCAAGGACGCGATGGCCGATTACCTCGAAGCCTATGCCGCACGCTTCGATCTTCCCGTGCGGACCGGCATGAGGGTGGATCGGGTCTCCCGGCGGGACGGGCGATATCTGGTCAGTGCGGGCGATGCGCGGTTCGAGGCCGACAATGTCGTGATCGCCATGGGCACCTTCCAGCGCCCGAGGATTCCGGCCTTCGCCGACGACCTCGATCCGGGAATCGTCCAGCTCCATTCCGGCGCCTACCGGAATCCCGGACAACTGAAGGATGGCGACCTCCTCATCGTCGGTGCCGGCAACTCCGGCTCGGAGGTCGCGCGCGAGCTTGCCAATGACGGCCGCAGGGTCTGGATGTCCGGCCGGGATACCGGGCACATCCCGTTCCGTGTCGAGGGATTTCTCGGACGGAATCTCCTCATCCATCTGGTCGTCGGCTTCGTCTTCTACAGGGTCCTGACCACGTCCACCCCGATCGGCCGCAAGGTCCGTCCGAAGATCCTTTCCCAGGGCGGCCCGCTGATCCGCGTCAAGCCGAAGGACCTCGCCGCGCTCGGCGTCGAGCGCGTGGGACGCACCTCCGGCGTCGAGGACGGCAGGCCCCGCCTCGAGGACGGCCGGGTGCTCGACGTGGAAAACGTCATCTGGTGCACCGGATTCGAGCCGGACTTCTCGTGGATCGACCTGCCGGAAATCCCCGACAACGACGAACCGAAACACGACCGCGGCGTCGTAGCGGACGTGCCGGGGCTCTATTTCGTCGGTCTGGAGTTCCTCTATTCGATGGCCTCGGTGATGATCCAGGGCGCCGGCCGCGACGCCCGCTACATCGTCGACCGGATCGCGGAACGGACGCCGGCGGTCAACTGACGCTAGTAGCGCGCCGACCGGTCGACCAGGTTCCTCAGCGGCCGGCCGGCCTCGAAGGCCGCGATCTGGCCGAGGATCTGGCCGGCCAGTTCGGCCGGGCTGCTGAACGCGGCGACATGCGGCGTGATGACGACATTGTCGAGCGCCCAGAGCGGGCTCCCCGGGTCGAGCGGTTCGGTCTCGAAGACATCGAGGCTCGCGCCGGCGATGACGCCGCGTTCGATCGCGGCGACGATGTCGCTCTCGATCTGGAGGCCGCCCCGCCCGGCGTTGATCACCACCGGCCCGCCGAGCGAGGCGTTTCGCCCCAGCTTCTCGAACAGTGCCATCGACAGGATGCCGCGCGTCGCGTCGGTCAGCGGCAGCAGGCAGACGAGGATGTCGGTTCGCGTCAGGAACGCATCGAGCGCGCCATCGCCCGCATGGCATTCGATGCCCGGCAGGTCCTTCGGCCTCCGGCTCCAGCCGGCAATCCCGAAGCCGAGATCGGCGAGCGCCTTCGCCGCCGCCTGGCCGAGCACCCCCATCCCCATGATCCCGACCCGGACCTCCGAGGCCGCGGACTGGCGAAGCTCCCGCCAGTGCCGCTGGCGCTGGAACCGCTGGTAGGCGAGTTGCTGGCGATGGTGGAGGAGCACCTGGAGCACGATCCATTCGCTCATCCGGGCGGTCAGGTCGTCGCTGACGATCCGCGTGATCGGCACGTCCGGCAGGTCGTCGCGCAGGACGATCCCCTCGACGCCGGCCCCGAGCGACAGGATCAGCTTGAGATTGGGCAGCCCCTTGAGTGAGTCCTCTGCCGGCCGCCACGCCATCACGTAGCCGATGGCGGCCGGGTCCGGCACGTCCGGCCAGAGGAAGACCGGCCGGTCCGGATCGATGGCGCGGACGGCCTCGGCCCAGGGCTCCGGCGCCCAGTTGCCGGAGGAGACGAGGATGGCGTTGGCTTTCACGAACCTGCCCCTCCCCTATCCTCCGCTCGTCCCCGCGCACGCGGGGACCCAGGTTGCGAAGGGCGATACCGGCGCGGATCTGGATTCCCGCGTGCGCGGGAATGAGCGGTTGGAAGGTCGGTGTCTGGAATCACGAAGTAACCGGGCCGCTTGAAGGACAGGACCCCTGTTCTACACGCCGGTCGCCGACAGGCCACCCCAAATCGGACGGTCCTCCGCGGCGTCGGTCCGGCTACTGGCTGACCACGCCTTCCGGTGCCGCGGCGATGTCGAAGGCGGCGGCCATCAGCGCCCGGGTATAGTCGGTCTCGGGATGCTCGAAGACCTTGGCCGACGAACCGTGTTCGACGACCTTGCCGGCCCGCATCACGACGATGTCGTTGGCCAGCGCCTTGACCACCTTGAGGTCGTGGCTGATGAACAGATAGGCGAGGTTGTGGCGGCGCTGGAGGTCGCGCAACAGGTCGACGACCTGCGCCTGGACGCTCATGTCGAGGGCCGAGGTCGGCTCGTCGAGCATGACGAAGCGCGGTTCCAGGACCATGGCGCGGGCGACGGCGATGCGCTGGCGCTGGCCGCCGGAAAATTCGTGCGGATAGCGGTGGCGGGTCGAGGGATCGAGGCCGACCTCCTCCAGCGCCTTGATCACCTTGCGGTCACGCTCGGCCCGCGACAGGTCCGACGCATGGATCTTCAGCCCCTCCTCGATGATGTCGGCGACCGACATGCGCGGGCTCAGCGAGCCGTAGGGGTCCTGGAAGACGATCTGCATCTCGCGGCGGATCGGCCGCATCTGCTTGAAGGTCGTGCTCTGGATCGAATTGCCGAGGAAGACGATGTTGCCGCGCGACGAGATCAGCCGCATCAGCGCGAGGCCGAGCGTCGTCTTGCCCGAGCCGGATTCGCCGACGATGCCGAGCGTCTGCCCCTCGCGGATCGCGATGTCGATGCCGTCGACCGCCTTGACGTGGCCGACCACCTTCCTGAGCAGCCCGCGCTTGATCGGGAACCACACCTTCAGGTCCTCGGCCTCCATCACCACCGGCGCGCCGGGATCGGACTTCGGCGGATCGCCCTTCGGCTCGGCGGCGAGGAGATGGCGGGTATAGTCGTGCTGCGGGTTGGTGAAGACCTCCTCGGTCGGCCCGGCCTCGACGATCTCGCCGTTGGTCATCACACAGACCCGGTCGGCCATCCTGCGGACGATGCCGAGGTCGTGGGTGATGAACAGCATCGCCATGCCGTTGCGCTTCTGGAGATCGCGGAGCAGTTGCAGGATCTGCGCCTGCACCGTCACGTCGAGCGCCGTCGTCGGCTCGTCGGCGATGAACAGGTCCGGCTGGTTGGCGAGCGCCATGGCGATCATCACCCGCTGGCGCTGGCCGCCGGAAAGCTGGTGCGGATAGGCGCCGAGGCGCTCGGCCGCGTTCGGGATGCCGACCTGGTCGAGGAGCTCGAGCACCCGCTTCCGCGCCGCGGCGTCGCCCATCCCCCGGTGGAGCTTGAGCACCTCGCCGACCTGCCGCTCGATGGTGTGGAGCGGATTGAGCGAGGTCATCGGCTCCTGGAAGACGATGCCGATCCCGGCGCCCCGGACCTTGCGGAGCTCCGCTTCCGGCGCGCCCAGCAGGTCGGTTCCCTTGAAGCGGATTTCGCCGGCGGGATGGGACGCGGCCGGGTAGGGCAGCAGCTTCATCACCGACAGGGCGGTGACCGACTTGCCCGAGCCGGACTCGCCGACCAGCGCCACGGTCTCGCCCTTGGCGATGTCGAAGCTGACACCGCGCACCGCATGGGTGACGTTGCCGGCCTGGCGGAAATCGACCCGGAGATCGCGGACGGAGAGGAGGGGTTCGCCGGTCATCTACTCGAATCTCTCATCGGCAAGCCGCATCATCCGCAACTCAGCCGGGGCACGAAGAGCCTCGGTGAGGAAAGCCGCGCAAGCGGACCGCAACGCCGTGGCGACGTGCAAGGCATCCGCCAGACGGAGCCTCGAGTCCGCCACCAGGCGAGCCGCGTCACGAAGAACCGCCATAGACAAGGGGACCACGTCAAAACCGCTCCCGCCGGCGAAGATGGTTTCGTAAGCCTCCTCAAGCTGCATGTCCTTTGAGCGAAGTGGCCCCGGCAAGACCTCCGCGAGCGTCAATTCGCTGGTCACTGCGGTGACTTGCCCGGTCTCGATCAAGCGAAACGCCCTTCTCGCGGCATGTCCAAAGTCTGTCTCGCACTCGAATGCGTAGATGAAGATGTTGCTGTCGAAATAGAGTCGCACGACGATCAGTCCGATCCGCCGCGCGGAATATCGGCCAGGGACCGCTCCCGCTCGTCCCATTCCTCGCGGAGCGCCCGTATCCGCATGACCGGATCGTCGGACCGGACGCGCGACTCGTGCAGGGTTCGGAAGATTTCGTCGAAAGAGAATGCCGACCTTCGCTCGTCTGCCTCCTCGGCGATCGTAATCGTCACATTGGCCTGCGGATCAATCCCCTCCTTCAGATCCTCGGGAAGCTTCGACGCCGGGTAATGCTCGCGAATGATCCGGTTCATGGCATCCGTCTCCTCCTCCCCATCCTACTCGAACACCTTGCGTGGATCGAACGCGTCGCGCACCGCCTCGCCGGTGAAGATGAGGAGCGACAGCATGATCGAGATGACGAGGAACCCGGTGAGGCCGAGCCACGGCGCCTGCAGGTTGTCCTTGCCCTGCGCCAGCAGCTCGCCGAGGGACGGCGAGCCCGGCGGCAGGCCGAAGCCGAGGAAGTCGAGCGAGGTCAGCGTCGTGATCGAGCCGTTGAGGATGAACGGGATGAAGGTCAGCGTCGCGACCATGGCGTTGGGCAGCAGGTGGCGGAACATGATCGTCACGTTGCCGACGCCGAGCGCCCGCGCCGCGTTGATGTATTCGAAGTTGCGGCCGCGGAGGAATTCCGCCCGCACCACGCCGACCAGCGACACCCACGAGAAGAGCAGCAGGATGCCGAGCAGGACGAAGAAGCTCGGGGTGATGACCGAGGAGAGGATAAGAAGAAGATAGAGCGTCGGGATCGACGTCCATATCTCGATGAAGCGCTGGAACAGGAGGTCGGTCCAGCCGCCGAAATAGCCCTGCACGGCGCCCGCCGCCACGCCGATCAGCGACGAGATGATCGCCAGCGTCAGGCCGAAAAGCACCGATATCCGGAAGCCGTAGATGATCCGCGCGACAACGTCGCGGCCCTGGTCGTCGGTGCCCAGCCAGTTCCAGTTGCCAAGCGTGCAGTTCGGATCCTCGACGCCGAGGGGATAGCGCGAACATCGCTCCTCGCGGCTCATCGTCCACCATGGCGGCGCCGGCGCCGGCGTCGCGATCTCGTTGTTGACGGTGCGGTTGGCGTAGCGGATCGGCGGCCACACCATCCAGCCATTGGCGCCGATCTCCTCCTGAATGAAGGGATCGCGATAGTCGGTCGTCGCCAGGAAGCCGCCGAATTTCGATTCCGGATAGTTGTTGAAGACCGGGAACAGGATCTCGCCCTTGTAGGAAACCACGATCGGCTTGTCGTTGGCGATGAACTCGCCGCAGAGCGAGGCGATGAACAGCACCAGGAAGATCCAGAACGACCAGTAGCCGCGGCGGTTGGCCTTGAAGTTCTGCCAGCGCCGCCGGTTGAGCGGCGACATCTGGAAGCGGCGCGGCGGCGGCTCGGCCTGCCCCGGCTCCGGGTAGATGGTCTCGAGTTTCTCCTTGTCGAGGACCTGGTCCACCGTCACACCTCGCGCGTCTCGAAATCGATCCGCGGATCGATCACGGTATAGGTGATGTCGGAGACGAGGTTCACCACCAGTCCCATCAGCGAGAAGATATAGAGGGTGGCGAAGACCACCGGATAGTCACGGTTGATCACCGATTCGAAGCCGAGCAGCCCCAGCCCGTCGAGCGAGAAGATGGTCTCGATCAGAAGCGAGCCGGCGAAGAAGGAGGAGATGAAGGCGCCGGGAAAGCCGGCGATGACGATCAGCATCGCGTTGCGGAAGACGTGGCGATAGAGCACCGCGTGCTCGGTCAGCCCCTTGGCCCGCGCCGTCACCACGTATTGCTTGCGTATCTCGTCGAGGAAGGAATTCTTGGTCAGCAGCGTCGTCGTCGCGAAGGCGGAGAGCGCCATCGCCAGCAGCGGCAGGACGAGGTGCCAGAAATAATCGGCGATCGCCCGCGGGTCGGTGATCCATTGCCAGAAGGGCGTGTTGGCATACTGGTCCGACCAAAGGCCGCGAAGCGGGAACCAGTCGAAGAAGCTGCCGCCGGCGAACAGCACGATCAGCAGGATCGCGAAGAGGAATCCGGGAATCGCATAGCCGACGACGATCACCGCGCTGGTCCAGATGTCGAAGCGCGAGCCGTCCGACACCGCCTTGCGGATTCCGAGCGGTATCGAGATCGCGTAGGATAGCAGCGTCATCCACAGCCCGAGCGAAATCGACACCGGCAGCTTCTCGGCGATCAGGTCGAGCACCGAGATGTCGCGGAAATAGCTCTCCCCGAAATCGAAGCGGAAATAGTTCCACAGCATCAGGCCGAAACGCTGGAGCGGCGGCTTGTCGAAGCCGAACTGCTTCTCGAGCTGGGCGATGAATTCCGGGTCGAGCCCCTGCGCGCCGCGATAGGCCGAGGTCTCCTCGCCACCGCCGCCGGCCTCGCCGCCGACACCCTGGAAGTCGCCGCCACCGCCGGTGAAACGACCGGTCGCCGAGACATCGGTACCCTGGATCTGGGCGATGATCCGTTCGATCGGCCCGCCCGGCGCGAACTGCACGACCAGGAAGCTGATCGCCATGATGCCGATCATCGTGGGAATGATCAGCAGGAGCCGTCGCAGGATATATGCGCCCATGCGTCCTCTTTATCCGGCCATGCCGATGGCCGCCGCCCTGTCGCGGTCGAACCACCAGGTCGTCTCGGGTGTGAAGGCGTAGTCCGGCTTCGTCGCCGGCCAGCCGAACAGGTCCCAATGCGCGACTCGGTGTTCGGCAAGATACCAGTTCGGCACCCAATAGTGTTGGGCGCGCAGAATCCGGTCGAGGACGCGGGTCAGCGTGATCAGTTCCTCGCGGGTCTCCACATTCGGCACCCGTTTCAGCAGCGTGTCGATGATCGGCTCCTTGATGCCGGCGTAATTGTAGCTGCCGGAGGTATCCGCCGATCGTGTCGAGAATATCTGTTGCAGCCCGTCGAGGGGCGTCGCGCTGAGGCCGATCGCGAACATCACGATGTCGAAGTCGAAATCCGCGGTCCGTACCTGGTACTGGGCGGGGTCGATGACCCGCAGCGACGCGTCGACGCCGATCCGCCTCAGGTTCTCGACATAAGGCATGGTCACCCGCTCGAAGACCGAGGCATGGAGCAGGAACTCGACCGTGAGCCGGGTTCCCTCCCCGTCGACCAGGAACCGGCCATCCTGTTTCCAGCCCGCCTCGGCAAGCAGCTCGGACGCCTGCCGCAACAGCTTGCGGTCGCGGCCGGAACCGTCGCTGACCGGAGGCACATAGGGCTCGCCGAACACCTCGGGCGGCAGGTCGGCGCGATGCGGCTCGAGCAGCGCCAGCTCGGCCGCGGCGGGCACGCCCCGGGCGGCATAGTCGGATTTCTCGAAGTAGGAATCCTCGCGGGTGTATGCGTCGAAGAAGAGGTTGCGGTTCGACCACTCGAAATCGAAGGCGAGGCCAATCGCCTGCCGGGTCCGCCGATCGCTGAATTTCGACCGGCGGGTGTTGATCATCCAGCCTTGCATCGAGGGCCGGAGCTCGGCGGGAAAGAGCGTCTTCCTGACCTTGCCGGCAACGAATGCCGGGAAATTGTATTCCTGCACCCAGGTCTTCGAGGTGAATTCCTCGCGATAGGTGATGTCGCCCTTCTTGAAGGCCTCGAAGGCCGGCTGGCGCTCGCGGAAGAAATCGATCCGGATGACGTCGAAATTGCCGGAGCCGGCATTGACCGGCAGGTCGCGGCCCCAGTAGTCGCCGACCCGCTCGAATTCGACATAGCGGCCGGCCGAGAGCCTGCCGACCTTGTAGGCGCCGGAGCCGAGCGGCGGCGTCAGCGTCGAGGCGTCGAAGGTATTGGCGGTGTAATAGGCCTTCGAGAAGATCGGCAGGTCGACGATGGTCAGGATCGTGTCGCGGCTCTGGGTGCCGTCCAGCGTCACCGCGACCGTCTTCGCGTCGAGCGCCTCGGCATTCGCCATCGCGGTGATGATCTGCGAGATGTTCGGATGTCCCTGCTCCTTGAGCAGCATCAGCGAGAAGGCGACGTCCTCGGCCGTCAGCGGTGATCCGTCGTGGAAGCGCGTCCCGTCGCGGAGATGGAACGTGAAGACATTCCCGTCCTCCGAGACATCGACCGTCTCGGCGAGGAGCCCGTAGACGGCGTCCGGCTCGTCGGTCGCCCGCGCCATCAGCTTGTCGAAGATCAGCTCCATGCGCGGCGGCGCATCGCCCCGCAGCACGAAGCCGTTCAGCGTGTTGAAGGTCTGGGTATTCTGGTTGAAATACCAGAAGGGCGGCTGGAAATTCATCCGCCCGCCCTTTGGCGCATCGGCATTGACGTAGTCGAATTGGGTGAAGCCGGCCGGGTATTTCAGGTTACCGAAAATCGAAAGCCCGTGCAGTCCGATCCTGCCCGTCGCCCAGGCCCAGGGCGCCACCGCGACGCAGGCCGCGCCACCGGCGAGTTGCAGCGCGGCGCGGCGGGTCAGGCCCGCCGGCGCCATCCTCACTTCTTCCCTCCGATCCGGGTGGCCTTGTCTTCGTCCCACCACCAGATGGTCGGGAAGCCGATCAGGAACTTGCCGTAGCCGTCGGGATGCCCGAAGCGGTCCCAGTAGGCGATGCGCTCGGGAAGGATGGTGTAGCTCGGAATCACATACTGGTTCCACATCAGGACGCGGTCGAGCGCCCGGATAGCCGCCACCTGCTCCTCGCGATCCTTGGCGAAGATGATGCGGTTGATCAGCTCGTCGACGGCCGGATCCTTGATCCCCGCGTAGTTCCGCGACGACTGCTTGTCGGCGGCGGCCGACCCCCAATAGTCGGCCTGCTCGTTGCCGGGTGAGTTGGACTGGCCCCAGCCGGTATAGATCATGTCGAAGTCGCGCGAGCGGACGCGTGTCACGAACTGGCTGGAATCGACGGAACGGATGGTGACGTCGATCCCGATCCGCTTCAGCGCCTTCTGGAAGGGCAGCACGACCTTCTCGATCGTCGCACCATTCAGCAGGATCTCGAAGGAGACCGGCTTGCCCGAGGGATCGAGCATGTGGTTGCCCTCGAGCCTGTAGCCCGCCTCCTGGAAGAGCTGGACCGCCTTGCGCAGGTTCTCCCTCACCTTCTGCGGGTCGCCGCCGACCGGGTTGGTATATTCCTCGGTGAAGACCTCTGGCGGCACCTTGTCCCGCACGCTTTCCAGGATCTCGAGCTCCTTGCCTTCCGGCAGCCCCTTCCAGCCGATCGGGATGCCGAAGAAGAAGGAATTGATCCGCTCATACTGGCCGAAGAAGATCGTCCGGTTGAGCTCCTCGAAGTCGAAGGCGTAGTTCAGCGCCCGCCGCACCCGGGCATCCTGGAAGAGCGGCCGCCTGAGATTCGGCACCAATCCCACCATGACGCCGGAGACCTGCTCGAGTTCGACGAGCTCCTTCTTGATCCGGCCGTCCTTGACCGCCGGAATGTTATAGGCGGTCGCCCAGCGCTTCGCCTCGTTCTCGTTCCAGTAGTCGAACTCGTCGGCCTTGAAGGCTTCGAACTCGACATTGAGGTCGCGGTAATATTCGTAGCGGATGGTGTCGAAATTGTTCTGGCCGACATTCACGTTGAGGTCGGCGCCCCAGTAATCCGGCACCCGCTGATAGGTGATCGACCGGCCCGGCGTCACCGAAGAGACGCGATAGGGACCGGAGCCGAGCGGCGGCTCCAGGCCGCCCGAGGCGATGTCGCGCTGCTTGCCGTTGGCATCCTTTCCCTCCCACCAGTGCTTGGGCAGGATCAGCAGCTCGCCGACGATCTGCGGCAGTTCGCGGTTGCCGGTCTGGTCGAAGGTGAAGGTCACCTCGCGCTCGCCGGTCACCTCGGCCTTGGTGACGTGCTGGTAGTAGAAGCCCTGGCTCGGATTCAGCTCGGTCAGCTTCTCGAAGGACCAGACGACGTCTTCCGGGGTGATCGGCTCGCCGTCATGCCATCTGGCTTTCGGGTTCAGCCGATAGGTCACCGAGGAGAGGTCGTCGGGCACCTTCATCGCCTCGGCGATCAACGCATACTGGCCGGAGATGTCGAATTCGTCGAAAGCCCGGGTCATCAGGGTCTCGTAGATGAGCCCGAGACCGTCGGCCGGCACGCCGCGCGAGAGGATCGGATTGAGGGAATCGAAGGTTGGCGTCGTCCCCGAAAGCCGCGCGACCCCACCCTTCGGCGCGTCCGGGTTGACGTAGTTGAAATGGGCGAAGCCGGGAGGGTAGCGCGGCTCCTCGATCAGGCTCGTGGCGGTCTTCCATTCGCCATCCGCGGCGGCGGCGGTGACGACAGTCGCCGGGACCACGACCGTTGCCAGCACGATGATCGAGCTCAGTATCCGCTGCATCCGCACGCGACTCCCTTGTTCCGGGCGGTCGGCGGACCGGCCCGTGCACCTCATCACGGGCTATATTAAGGGCGGAGTTGCGGCGCGCACACCTCGGAACGCCTACCTTACAGAAATTTCATGAGAAATCGGCCGCTCGCACGGATGGCGAGCGGCCGACCTCGATGTCCACAACCTTCGGTGTCGCTAGTTCTGCGGTTCGGCCGGGGGTGATTCGGGATCGGCGGGAGCCGCATCCGTCGCGCCATCAGCCGGCGCCATATCCTTCGCCGGTTCGGCCGGCGCGGCATCCTCGGCCGGAGCCATGTCCTCGGCGGGGGCCGCGGGTTCCTCCGGCGCGGCAGCCTCGGCCGGAGCCATGTCCTCGGCGGGGGCCGCGGGTTCCTCCGGCGCGGCAGCCCCGGCGGGAGCCATGTCCTCGGCGGGCGCAGCCTCCGCGGCGGGAGCGGCATCCTTTGCCGGCGCCGCCATGTCCTCGGCCGGCGCGGCCGGCTCCTCGGGCGCGCCCGGTTCCTCCGGCGCGGCGGCCACCGGGGTCGGCAGCGGCACCGGGTCGTCGGAAAGCGTCCTCAGATAGGCGATGAGGTCGGCCCGCTGCTCGGGATTCTTGATGCCCGCGAAGGCCATCGCGGTACCGGGAACGAACGCCTTCGGATTGGTCAGGAAATGGTCGAGATTCTCGAAGGTCCAGGTCATGCCTTCGTCATGCTTGGCCAGCATCGCCTCGGAATAGTTGAAGCCTTCCATATGGGCGGCCGGCCCGCCGACGACGCCCCACAGGTTCGGGCCGACCTTTGCCGGACCGCCCTTTTCGAGGGTGTGACAGGCCTGGCACTTCTTCCCCTGATTCATCCCCGCATCGACGCTCGCGGTCTGCAGGCGGTCGGCGATCGGCGCGACTTCGGCCGGCTTCGCCGGGCCGCCGCCCTCGCCCTCTCCGCCGACCACGGCGATCATATAGCCGGGTTCCTCGGAATGTGGCGGCGCATAAATGATCTCGGAAATGATGCTCAGCCCCATGACGCCAAGCGCGGTGCCAAGAACTGCGCCGGCAATCTTGTTGAATTCGAAATTCATCGCTCGGTTTTCCGCCCGGCCTGCCCCGAGGCCGGAATCGCCGGCCTGCCCGTTGGGGCGGAAACTACAGGCTTTTCGCCGCAAGAGGCAACACGTATAAGCACGCTCGATTGAGACCTTTTGCCCCGGTCGCCCGGGGCGCGGAGCCCTCCCCTCATGTCGCAGACCGCGGCCATTGTCCTGATTCCGGCCCGAATGGCCGCCAACCGCCTGCCCGGCAAGCCGCTGGCCGACATCCACGGCGAGCCGATGATCGTCCATGTCTGGCGCCGGGCGATCGAGGCGGAACTCGGCCGCGTCGTCGTCGCAACGGACGATGCCGGCATCGCCGGGGCGATCCGCGCGGTCGGCGGCGAGGCGGTGATCACCCGCGGCGACCATGTCAACGGCACGTCGCGGATCTTCGAGGCCCTGGCGATCGCCGACCCCGACGCGAAGGCCGGCATCGTCGTCAACTTCCAGGGCGACCTGCCGACCATCGAGGCCGAGACCGTGCGCGCGGTGATGCGGCCGCTGGCCGAACCCATGGTCGACATTGCGACGATCGCCGCCGAGATCACCCGCGAGGAGGAGAAGACCGAGCCGAGCGTCGTCAAGATGGTCGGCACGCCGGTCGGCGACCGCCTGTTCCGCGCGCTTTATTTCACCCGCGCCACGGCGCCCTCGGGCGAGGGGCCGGTCTACCATCACATCGGCCTCTACGCCTTCCGGCGCGACGCCCTTGCCCGCTATATCGGCCTGCCGCCGACGCCCCTCGAGGGCCGCGAGCGGCTCGAGCAGCTGCGTGCCCTGGAGCACGGCATGCGCATCGACGTGGCGCTGGTCGACGGCGTGCCGCTCGGCGTCGACACCCCCGGCGATCTCGACCGCGCCCGCGCGATGCTCGCGGGCTGATCGCCGCCTCCCGGCGCGGCGTCTGTCCGAAATCAGCACCGCTCCAGCGAATTTGATTCCGGCGCAGTTCCCGGTAGTCTTTGGCCAGGGGGACGGGCGCGGTCGCAGGCCGCGGCTTCCTTGATCGGAGGCGGGAATGGGGACGGAAGGCGCGACCGGCCTTCGGCCGACACCGCAGCGTCACGGTTATTTCGTCGAGGAGGTCCGTCCAGGAGAGGCGGAGGCGTCGGGGGTGCTCGACGAGATCGGGCGGATACGCAGCGATTTCCGCCGCGGGATGCACGACGGCACGACCATCGGGCACCGCAGGCGCAGCGCCCTCCACTACGCGTTCATCCGAGCCTACTATCATTCGACCGAAGGCTGGCTTGAATTTGCCCGCAAGGCGGACTCCGGCGCGTTTTTGCATACGCTGATCGTCTCCTTCTTCGCCATCTACAAGCGGGATGTTCACAGCAACATCATGCAGACTGGGTCGACACCGGTGCCGCATCATTGGCGGCCTTATTTCGACCTTGCCCGTAAGGCCGCGAAACGGCCCGAGGCTTACGTCCGCGCACTCGGCCTGTTCTTTGGCGCACGCGCCCACGTCCGCTTCGATCTCGGAATGGCCCTGGTCGATACCTACCTTGCGTTTGACGCGCGAGGCGAGGCAGTCCCCGAACTGGATACTCTGCGCGGCGAACTGCTCGGGGTTTCATCGAGCCAGCTTTTCTCCGGCGCGGCCCGACGGTATTTCGCGCCTTTCGACGAGCACGTCACGAATCGTCTGCCGCCTTCCCAGAGAATTGCCGCTGCCCTCGTCGACATTCGCGTTGCCGAGGCCATCTGGCTCGCGCATTTCCAGGGCTGGCGGCGGCAGGCATGGTCGTCGGCCCTCACTCAGATCGCAGCGCAGCCGCCATAGGCCGCCGAAGAAAAAGCGCGCAATCGGTGCCCGGAATGCTGTAAGCCTCCCGCGACCAGAAAACCGACCGACGACCAGACCGATGCCCCGCTTGAAAAAAATCGTCTTCCAGGGCGAGCCCGGCGCCAACTCCCACCTCGCCTGCCAGCAGATCCATGCCGACTACGAGGTCATTCCCCTGCCGACCTTCGAGGATTGCTTCGGGGCGGTGAGCCGTGGCGAGGCGGACCTTGCGATGATCCCGATCGAGAATTCGGTCGCCGGCCGGGTGGCGGACATCCACCACCTGCTGCCGACCTCGGGCCTGCATATCGTCGGCGAGCATTTCCTGCCGATCCACTTCCAGCTCATGGCGCCGAAGGGCGCGAAGCTTTCCGGCATCAAGGCCGTCCACAGCCACATCCACGCGCTCGGCCAGTGCCGCAAGATCATCCGCGCCCACAAGTGGAAGCCGATGGTCGCCGGCGACACGGCGGGCGCCGCCCGCGAGGTCGCGGAAGCCGCCGACCGGACCCAGGCGGCGCTGGCGCCGAAGCTCGCCGCCGAGCTCTACGGGCTCGACATCCTCAAGCGCGACGTCGAGGACGAGGCCCACAACACCACCCGCTTCATCATCCTGTCGAAGAAGGACAGGCGGGCGAAGCCCAATGACGGTCCGGTGGTCACCACCTTCGTCTTCCGGGTCCGCAACGTCCCGGCCGCGCTCTACAAGGCGCTCGGCGGCTTCGCCACCAACGGCGTCAACATGACCAAGCTGGAGAGCTACCAGCTCAACGGCCAGTTCACCGCGACCCAGTTCTACGCCGATGTCGACGGCCACCCCAAGGACCGGTCGCTGGCCCTGGCGCTCGAGGAGCTGCAGTTCTTCTGCGCCGAGTTCCGCATCCTCGGCGTCTACCCGGCGAGCCCCTTTCGCGAGGGGATCGCGTAGGCGCGCGCCGGACCAGCCGCCGGCGTCCCAACCGATCCTCCGGCCGCCTCCCTCTCCGCTCGGCCTCGCCTTCCTCTCCACTCATCCGCGCCTTCCTCTCCGCTCAGCCTCGCCTCCCTCTCCGCTCAGCTCCGCCCCTCTCCGCTCGTCCCCGCGAAAGCGGGGACCCAGAACTCCTTTCGGTCCAGGTGACGATCACCACCGGCCGAAGCCGCTCCCGGCGGGCGAAGCGTAATCCGCCGGAGCCTGCCCCCGATCTGATCGGGGCGGGGATGAGCGGAGACGCGTCGCGCCGGACCGCTCCCACGCGGGCATAACAAAAACCTTGTCCCCCTTCGCCCAACCGCCCTCATAATCAGTGCCATCCTCGCTCACCGGGGGCGCCGTCCGGAGGCGTTCGTTTGGCGGAGCGGGGAGCGGCGCCCGCGGCGAGACCA
>NZ_JAGRLA010000194.1 GCF_020442045.1 Bauldia sp.
CCTGGTGGCCGCTGCCGTTGCTGGCACGGCGTGGCTCGGGCGCACGCGGCGGCGGTGGCGAGGCCGGACGCGGCGCCGGGGCGCCACCGGCCGAGGCAAGCGCCGCGGGCTGCTCGATCTGGTGGACCGGCGTCGCCCGGACATCGCCAAGGGCCGGGGTGTAGACGTCGAGCGTCTTGCCGTGCCGGGCGATGATGTCGGAGAGCTCGGAAAGCGCCTTGATCTGGTCGCCGACGACGCGACGCATCGCCTCCGCGCTCTCGCGGGTCTCTTCCGGCATTTCGAGGACGCCGCGCTTCAGCTCGGCGCGGGTCTCGTCGAGCTCGCGCTGCACGTCCTGCATCGCCGCCCGCATTTCCTTGGTCGCCTCGCCGAAATTCTTCGCGGCGAGGGTGACGGATTCGCCGATCTCGGCGAGCAGGGCGTTGTTGGTCTCGCGAATCTGCTCGGCCGCCTTGCGACCCTCGGCGCTGGCCGTGCGCGACATGTTCTCGAAATTGTCGATCACGCCCTTGGTCGCGGAGGAGGTGTTCTCGGTCAGCATCCGGCTGACCGCCGTGGCACGCTCTTCCGCCGTCTTGAGGGTCTCGGCGATGATGCGGGTGAAGGACCGCATGATGCCGTCGAGCTCCTCGCTGCGCGAGCGGAGCCCGGCGGCGAGATTCTCCAGGGCCGGGCGGCGTTCCTCGACCGTGGTCTCGATCTGGCGATTGACCTCGGTGAGGTGACGGGTCGCCTCGGTCAGCGACTGGCTCTGCGCCTCGAAGCGCTTCACCACGTTGGCGACGCCCTCGAGGATGTGGTGGGAGACTTCGGTCAGCCGCTCGACCTGGTTGCCGAGCTCGCCGCTCGAAAGCTGGGTGGTCTCGACGGCATGCTCGATCGACTTGGCGAACTCCGTCGAGCGATGGGCGAGCGTGTTCTCGATCCTGGCGAGGTTCTGCTCGGTGCCCGACAACAGGCCGGTCAGCGTCTCGTTCGACTTCGACAGGCTCTCGACGATCTCCGCCACGTCGCTCCGCAGCTTCTCGTTGGTGTCGGTGAAGGTCGTCGCGACCCGCTCGCCGCTCTCGATGAGCGTGCGGGCGGCCTGGTCGCTGCGGGTGACGACCATCTCGACGATGTCGTTTCCGCGTTCGTCCAGCGTGCGCAACAGGACGTTGCCGCGGCCGTCGAGCAGGGCGGCGAGCTCGCCGCTGCGGGCACCGAGCACGTCATTGAACTCGCGGGTCCGGACCTCGATCGCCTCGGTGACGTTGGTCGCCCGCTCGCCGAGGGTGCCCTCGATCTCGTTGACGGCGCGGCCGATGACCGTCGATGCCTCGGAGGCGGAAGCCCTGAGGGCCTGGGCGGCGTCGCCGGATTCGGCGACCAGCTGCTGGGTGACGTCGCCGATGATCTGGCGCACCTCGTCGGCGACATGGGTCGCCTTGGTGGCGAGCGCCTCGGTAATCGTGTCGGCACGCTCGGACATGACCCCGGCGAGCTCGTTGGTCCGGCTGGCAAGCTGGCCGGTCACCTCGATCAGGCGGCCGTCGATCAGCGAGGCGAACTCGGTCTGGCCGCTGGTGAAGGTCTCGGCGATCTCGCGGGTCCGCTCGATCAGGGTCTGGTTGATCTGGCGCGAGCGGTGGTCGAGCGCCTCGGAGATGCGGTGCGAGCTGCTCTCCAGCGATTCCGACACTGTGTCGATCTTGCCGCGCAGTGCGTCGCCGAAGTCGGCGAGGCGGCCGGCAAGCGAGGTCTCCATGGTCTGGGCCTGTTCCCCGAGCGAGGTGATCAGGGCAGGGCCCTGCTCGCCGATCAGCGCGCTGATCCGCTCGAAGCGCTGGTCGAGGCCCTGGCCGATCTCGCGGGTATGGACGGTGATCACCTCCTCGAAGCGGTTGCCCGATTCGATGATCTTGCCGAAGATCGAATTGCCCTGGTTCTCGATGGCCTCGGCCACTTCCGTGCCGGACTGGACGATCTTCTCGAAGACCGAGTTGCCGCGGCCCTCGATGGCGTTGGCCATCTCGGTGCCGGACTGGACGATGCGGTCGTGGATCGCATTGCCGCGGCCGTCGATCGCGTCGGCGACCTCGGTGCCGGAACTGATGATCCTCTCGTAGATCGTCGTACCGCGCCCCTCGATCGCGTCGGCGACCTCGGTTCCCGAATTGATGATCTTCTCGTGGATCGAGACGCCGCGGGTTTCGATCGCGTTGGCGACGTCGCGTCCCGAGGCGAGGATCTTCTGGTGGATCGAGACGCCACGCGACTCGATCGCGTCGCCGACATGCTGGGTCGCCTCGACGATCGAATCGTAGATGGCGGTGCCGCGACCCTCGATGGTCTCGGCGATCTCGCGGCTGGAGGACAGGATGCGCTCGTGGATGGAGGCGCCGCGGCCCTCGATCTCGTTGGCGATCTGCCCGCCCGATTCGACGATCCGCTGGTGCAGCGTATTGCCCTGTTCGGTGATGCGGTCGGCGATACGGGTGCCGGATTCGACGATCCGCTCATGGATCGCGCCGGCCCGCGAGGCGACCGTCTCGGCGATCTCGTTGCCGGAGGCGATGATCGTCTCGTTGATCTTCATGCCGCGCACGGCGATCGCCTTGGCGACCTCGCCGCCGACGGAGGCGAGGCGCTGGGTCAGCTCGGCGCTGCGCTCGTCGAAGGTCTCGTAGACGGCGGTGGAAGCGGAATCGATGGTCTCGCGAAGCGAATTGGTGCGGCCCTCGATGAGGTTCGCCATCGCCTCGCCGGTCGAGGCCAGCCGGTCGTTGAGCTCTGTGCCGTTGACCGAGATCGCCTCGAAGATGCGGTCGCCGGTGCGCGACAGCCGGTCGGCCAGCTCGCCGCCACGGATGGTGATGGTCTCGGCGATCCGGGTGCCGGTATCGTCGAGCTTGTCGTTGATCTCCTGGCCGCGCAGGGCGAGGTCGACCAGCAGCGAATCCGAGTTGCTCTTCAGAGCCTCGTTGACCTCGGAGACATGGGTCGAGATCGTCTCGGCGGCGAGGTTGCCGGTCTCGGTGATCGACCGGGTGATCTCCTCCGTGCGGCGATCGAAGCTCTCGACCAGCTCGGTGCCGACCCGGGCGAGGGTGTCGTTCACCTCGGCGCCACGCTCGCCGATCGTGTCGGCCATGGCACGGCCGGTGGTCTCGAGCGTGTCGTTGATGTCGGCGCTGCGGGTCAGCAGCGCGTCGGTGACCTCGGCGCCGGTGGCGGCGAGCGATTCGGCGACGTCGCTGACGGTGTCGGCGAGGCGGCTGACGAGATCCTCGCCGCGGCCGGCAAGCTGGTCGACCATGGTCTCGCCGGCGGAGGAAAGCGCGCCGGTGATATGCTCGCCGCGCTCGGTCAGCGCGCTGGTGATGCGGTTGCCGGCGGTGGTGACGTTCTCGGCGATGGATTCGCTGGCGATCCGCAGGTCCTTGGACAGGGATTCCTGGGCGCTGACGATCGAGGTCCGGACGCGTTCGGAGTTGATGACGATGGCTTCGCGCTGGCCGGCGAGATCGTCGATCAGCGAGCGCATCCGGGTTTCGTTGTCCGAATAGGAGCGCTCGAGGGCCGAAACCTCGTTATGGACCAGCAGCTCGAGCTCGCTGGCGCGGGCGAGCGCACGCTCGATGCCGTCGCCGACGGCGGCGACCTCGCGGCGGATCGCCTGGCTGACGCTGACCACGGCGTCGGAGGCGACATCCTCCGGCTGGGTGAGGCGGGTCGCCATCTCGGTGATCTGGCGGGCGACGATCTTCATCTCCTGCGAACGCCAGATCATCGAGGCGATGGCCCAGAAGAAGCCGATCGGGACGAGCAGGAAGAGGGCGAAATTGACGAGCTGGGGCGAATTGAAGAAATCGCCCTCGAAGAGGCTGCCGCTCGACAGGCCGATACCGACCACCAGGACTGCCCAGATGACCGAAAGGGTCATGGCGGTCGGGTAGATCATCCGCGACGGGCGGCGCGGGAAATTGCTGAAACCGGCCGGCTGACGGCGATCGTCGTTGGCGGCGAAGCGGCCGCGACCGGCGGCGCGCGGACGGGCGGGCTTCGGCTCCTCGGCGGGCGGCGCGGGTTCGGGGCGGCGAGCGGCCTGCGGGCGCGGCTCTTCAGCCGGGGCGCGGCCCTCGTCAGGGGCCCGGCGCGGCTCCTCGCGTCGCGGCGCTTCGCCACGACGCGGCGGGGCGGGCACGCGCGGGTTCTCCGGGCGACGGCTCCGTGCGGCCTCGCTGCCGTCGGGCGCCCTGGGTTCGGGCGGTCGACGGGTCGCGGGACGCTCCTGCGCCTCGCCTGCGCCGAAATCCAGCCTCAGGGCTTCCTCGACCGCCGAAAGAGCGGCGTCGTTGGGGGTCTTTGCTCGCGGGTTCGTTGCCATTCTATCGCCTCGCGTCCGTACTCAGTACAATGCCGGCCGCCACGCCGGGCAGGAACGGCCCGACAAGCGCAGGTACACAGGGTCCGGAGGGACGATAACGTGGTCTCACGCTGCGTAATAATCGCACCCCCGGCGCAGCAAAGCATCCGCGCTCCAGGACCAATACACGGTCCATAGGCCTCAACCTTCCATGCCGCTAGTCCATCCTAATGGCACATTGATGGCAGCGGAACAAGAAACTGAGGCGACCGTCCGGCTCTGTTAATTAAGTTCAACGATGGGACCGAGGTCATTAGCGACGCTGGGAAAAATCGGGACATCGACCATTCGGCAGCGCCGCCCTGCCGGGGCGTGTCGCGTGGCCGTCGGGCGTCCTCCCTTCGGCGGTGCAACCGGGCGGCCGGGACCCATCCGCCGCGATGCCGCGGAAAACGGCCAATTTTAACCATTTGTTATCGGTTGCCGTGACCGATACGCGCTTGACGGTCGCAGCCGGGTAGCCGGCGATTCCGGATATCGTGGCGGCATCGCCCCTTCGCAGGGACAAGGTCACGGAGGGCTCCCGATGGTCGGGGCGAGGGGGCCATTACCCCTCGAATCGGTCCGTTAACCATTTTTTAAGTTTGTTGCGGCGGCGGGGCGCTCAAGGGCGTTTACCTGCTGTTGGGCGGCGATACGTATGGTCGCGACCGACGGCGGATGAATAGACAGGATGGAACACGGTGTCGTTGAGCGAGCCCCCCACGACAATTCACAGACGCAGGCTCGATGCCCATCGCCGGGTGCCGGTCGACCTGGATCACCTGCGGCGCCAAACCTTCGGCGACGAGGCGCTTCAGCGCCGGGTTCTCGGCATGTTTGCGCGGGAAGCGGCCCGCTTGTGCGAGAAGCTGAAGGAGGCGGAGACGCTCGACGAACGCCGCCGGACGGCCCATGCGCTGGTCGGTTCGGCGCGCAACGTCGGGGCTTTCACGATGGCCGATATCGCCAGCCAGATCGAACGGTCGGACGCACCGGTGGCGGGTCGGCTGAGGGCGCTCGATCAGGCGGTCCAGAGGGCGCGCGCTTTCATCGCCGAGACCCTGTCGGGGTGATGCAAAAGACCGCGCCTGCCCGGCGGCGCTGGCGGGCGGCGACAAAATCGCCTATATGCCGCGGCGTTGTCGGCGCGGTTCCGCGCCAGTTTTCCCGAACAGACCCGGACTGATGGCAAAGATCACCTATATTGATGCCGGAGGCGAGCGCTACGAAGTCGCCGCCGAGAACGGCTCCACCGTCATGGAAAACGCCATACGGAACGGCGTGCCCGGTATCGAGGCGGAATGCGGCGGCGCCTGCGCCTGCGCGACCTGCCACGTCTACGTCGACGAGGCTTTCAAGGAGATCGTCGGCGAGCCTGAGCCGATGGAAGAGGACATGCTCGACTTCGCCTATGATGTCCGCCCGAATTCGCGCCTTTCCTGCCAGATCCGGGTCAGCGACGCCCTTGACGGCCTGACCGTCACCGTGCCGGAACGCCAGGGCTGAGCTGAAGCCCGAGGCTCGGCGCACGGGGTCTTTCGGGTACGATGCTTGCTTCGACACCACCGTAGGCCGTGCCGGAGGAGGGGTTCCGTGCGACGAGATCCGCGACTGGCGGCTGTATGCCTCGGATTCCTGCTCGCGACGCCGGTCCAGGCGGCGACGGAGGTCGGCGCGGTGACCAGGGCGCGCGGCGACTGCGTCGGGGTCAGCGAGGGAACCACCCGCTCGCTGGGTGCCGGCCTGCCGGTCTTCCTCGCCGAGGAAATCTCGACCGGCGAAGCGGCGCGCCTCAGGATCACCTTCGATGACGGCACGGTGCTGACGCTCGGCGAGCGGGCGCGGGTGGTCATCGATTCGTTCGTCTACCAGCCGGACGACGGGCTGGAACAACTGCTTCTCACCGCGACCGGACCCTTCCGTCTCGCGACCGCCGCGCTGGTCAGCCCCGCGGCGGTCATAAACGTGGCCACGCCGGCCGCGGTGCTCGGCGTGCGCGGCACCGACTACTGGGGCGGCCCGATCGATGGGCGCTACGGTGTCCTGGTACTGGAGGGCGTGGTCACGGTCGCCAATGACGGCGGCGAGGTGGTGCTCTCGAATCCGGGCGAGGGAACCAACCTCGACAGCTTCGACGTGGCGCCGGGAGCGGTGACAAACTGGCCGGCCGACAAGGTCCTGCGGGCGCTCGATTCCGTCAGCTTCAACTGATC
>NZ_JAGRLA010000195.1 GCF_020442045.1 Bauldia sp.
ATGACCACGTCGCGGCCATGCTCGACCAGGCGCTTGGCCTTCTCGATCACCATCTCGGCGACCTGGACGTGGCGGGTGGCGGGCTCGTCGAAGGTCGAGGAGATGACCTCGCCATTCACCGAGCGCTGCATGTCGGTGACTTCCTCCGGCCGCTCGTCGATCAGGAGCACGATCAGGTAGCACTCGGGGTGATTGGCCGAGATCGAATGGGCGATGTTCTGGAGGAAGACGGTCTTGCCGGTGCGCGGCGGTGCGGTGATCAGGCCGCGCTGGCCCTTGCCGAGCGGGGCGACGAGATCGATGACGCGGGAGGAGAGGTCCTTGCCGGTCGGATTCTCGATCTCCATCCGGAACCGCTCGTCGGGATAGAGCGGCGTCAGGTTGTCGAAATGAACCTTGTGCCGCGCCTTCTCGGGGTCCTCGAAATTGATCGTGTTGACCTTGAGCAGGGCGAAATAGCGCTCGCCATCCTTGGGGCTGCGGATCTGGCCCTCGACCGTATCGCCGGTACGCAGCGAGAAGCGCCGGATCTGCGACGGCGACACGTAGATGTCGTCGGGTCCGGCCAGGTAGTTGGCATCCGGCGAGCGCAGGAAGCCGAAACCGTCCTGGAGGACCTCGACCACGCCTTCGCCGATGATCTCGGTGTCGTTGGCGGCGAGTTCCTTGAGGATCGCGAACATCAGCTCCTGTTTGCGGAGCACGCTCGCATTCTCGACCTCGAGCTCTTCGGCGAAAGCGAGAAGCTCGACAGGCGATTTCGCCTTGAGGTCCTTCAATTTCATTTCTGGCATTAATTCACACGTCTCTTGGAGTGAGGGATATTCAGGCAATAGGGGAGGGGATGCAGAGCAATCGGCCGGAACGGTGTCTTCGGCACGGCCTTATGACGGTCCCAAACGATCGCCAAAGCCCGTCTGCTTCTCGTGCGGTTGGCGCAAGATAGTCGTTCCGTATCGGGACGGCAAGGGCTTTGCGACAGTTCAGAACGGTTTGACGACAACGAGGATGACGATGCCGATCATCAGCAGGGTCGGGACCTCGTTGATCATCCGGTAGAAGCGCTGGCTTCGCGTATTGCGGTCGGCGGCGAAGTCCCGCACCCATCGCGAGAAGAGGCCGTGGATGGCGGAGAGAATCACGACGAGCAGGAGCTTGGCGTGGAACCACGGGCTCTGGAACCAGCCGCCGTCCCAGGCGAGCCACAGGCCGAGCGCCCAGGTCGCGACCATCGCCGGATTGATGATCGCCTTGAGCAGCCGCCGTTCCATCACCTTGAAGGTTTCCGACTGGACCGAACCCGGTTCGGCGGCCGTGTGATAGACGAAGAGCCGCGGCAGATAGAGCATTCCCGCCATCCAGGCGATCACCGCCACGACGTGAATCGCCTTGAACCAGAGGTAGAGGCCGGAGGGCTCCCACCAGACCAGAAGCGCGAAGGCGAGCGCGACGATGGCGAGCGCCACCACGATGCGAAGAAGGAGAATCGAGGTCCGGGTGTCCGCCTGCATGGCCGGTCAGTCTCCCTGTACCCGCGCGATCAGCCGCTCGACATGGGCGATCGGTGTCTCGGGCACGATGCCGTGGCCGAGATTGAAGATGAACCGGCCGCCACGCATCGCCTCAAGGATCGCGTCAATCGCCCGATCCAGCCCCGCACCGCCGGCGACCAGAACCAGCGGATCGAGATTTCCCTGCACTGCCGCCAGGGGCTGCAGCCTGTCCCGCGCGAAATCGAGCGGCACCGTCCAGTCGATGCCGACCCCGTCGACACCCGTCTGCCTGACATAGCGTTCGAGGCGAAGTCCGGCACCTTTCGGAAAGCCGATGATCCGGATCGCATGCGCTTCCTTGCGCACCGCTTCGACGATCCGCCTGGTCGGGGCAATCGACCAGCGATCGAAATCGTCGTCATTGAGGATGCCGGCCCAGCTGTCGAAGATCTGGACCACGTCGGCGCCGGCCCTGATCTGGCCGAGAAGCGAGATCACCGACGCCTCGACCAGCCGGTCGATCAGCACCTGGAAGAGCTCCGGCTCCCTCGCCGCCATCAGCCGCGCCGGCCCCTGGTCGGAGGTGCCATGCCCGGCCACCATGTAGGTGGCCACCGTCCAGGGCGCGCCACAGAAGCCGATGAGCGACAGCTCATCCGCCAGCAGGTCGTCAACCCGGCCGATAGTCTCGAACACCGGAGCGAGCCGCTCCGCCACGCGGCTGACGTCGAGGCCGGCGATCGCCCCGGCATCGATGGGATCGAGCTTCGGTCCCTCGCCTGCGACAAAGGACAGATTCCGCCCAAAGGCATAGGGCACCATCAGGATGTCCGAAAAGACGATGGCGGCGTCGAGATCGAACCGTCTGACCGGCTGCAAGGTGATCTCGGCCGCGCGGACCGGATCGAGACAGAGATCAAGGAACGAGCCGGCTTCCGCACGCAAGGAACGGTATTCGGGGAGATAGCGCCCCGCCTGGCGCATCAACCAGATCGGCGGTGGATCGATAACCGCTCCGTCGAGGACCGCGCGCAATCGACCGTCGGGACGGGCAGGAGGTTTTTCGTTCACCGGATAATTCCAAGAATCCCAGAGAATCTTGTTTTATTGATTCTGTTTGGGGGTGGATTACAGCCAATCCAAATGATCCACAATTCGCCGCAACGACGCGGCGGAACGGGATAGCCGATCATTGCCCGGAAGCGAATGATGGCAATTGCGGGGATAAAGCCGATCGGCCATGCATTAACAATTCGTTAAGAAATAGGGCAGCGCCATCTTCAATGCCATCCACAAGGCTGTCCACGGGACAGCAGCGGACAGGCTGTGAAATGACCGATTCCATCCCATGGCAGGGGAATCGTAACCACAAGAAGTAATGTGTTGATCAAATCCGCCGCTTCGGGGACAGTCCGCCACGACCGGTCCCGGACGATGACCGACAGGACCCTTCATCCACAGGCACGGGGAGAACCGTGTGAAGAACCGCGAAGGCTTCTTCCACCTGCATATGATCTCGGATTCAACCGGAGAGACGCTGATCACCGTCGGTCGCGCCGCCGCGGCGCAATATGCCGACATGCGTCCGGTCGAGCATATTCATTCGATGGTGCGGACCCACAAGCAACTCGATTCGATCGTCGCGGCGCTCGAGGAGGAACCCGGCATCGTCCTCTATACGCTGGTCGACAAGGAACTCGGCGAGCGGCTGGAAAAGGAGTGCCGGCAGATCGGAATTCCGTGCGCCTCGGTGCTCGAGCCGATGCTCCAGCTCATGCAGAGCTATCTCGGCACGCCTCATACCCGCAAGGTCGGTGCGCAGCACCTGCTCGACGCCGACTATTTCCGCCGGATCGACGCGCTCAACTTCACGATGGTGCACGACGATGGCCAGGTTGCGGGCGTGCTCGAGGAAGCCGACGTCATCCTTGTCGGGGTCAGCCGAACCTCGAAGACCCCGACCAGCATCTATCTCGCCAACCGCGGCATCAAGACAGCCAATGTTCCGCTGGTCCCCGGCGTGGCGCCGCCGCCCGAGCTCGAGACGGTGACGCATCCGCTTGTCGTCGGGCTGACGGCGAGCGCGGAGCGGATCGCGCAGCTCCGCGAGAACCGGGTGCTGTCGCTGAACGCCATGGCGCATGGCGAATCCTATGTCGACAAGGCGGCGATCGCCGACGAAATATCCCAGGCGCGGAAGCTGTTTGCCCGTCACGGCTGGCCGACCATCGATGTCAGCCGCCGCTCGATCGAGGAAACCGCCGCGGCGATCATCGCGCTTCGCGACAAGCGCGAGCGTGACGCCGCGCCGCCATGAGCGCCGGGCCGCGGATCGTCCTCGCGTCAAAAAGCCCGGCCCGGGGCGCGCTTCTCGCCAATGCCGGCATCGCCTTCGACGCGATCCCCTCGACGGTCGACGAACGACAGGTCGAGGCGCCGTTGATCGCGGCGGGCCGTTCGCCGGCCGAGATCGCCGTGGCGCTTGCCGAAGCGAAGGCACTGGATGTCGGGGCCGCGGCCGGCGACGCCCTGGTGATCGGCGCCGACCAGACGCTCGACGCCGACGGCCGGCGCTGGGTCAAACCGGAGTCGATGGACGAAGCGCGCGACCAGCTCCTGACGCTCGCCGGGCGCAGCCACATGCTCCAGACCGCGGTGGCCGGCGTCCGCGCCGGCGCGATCCGGTGGCGTTATGTCGAAGCGGCGGAGCTGACGCTGCGCCCGCTTACCCCCGACGCGGTCGACCGCTATCTCGAAACGGTCGGCGAGGCGGCGCTCGGCAGCGTCGGCGCCTATCAGGTCGAGGGACCGGGCATCCAGCTCTTCGAACGCATCGACGGCGATTATTTCGCCATCCTCGGCCTGCCGCTGCTGCCGGTGTTGAGCTGGCTAAGGAAAGAGGGAGCGCTGGCGTAAGCGCCGATCCTCGGGGAGGCCGGATTTCCCCGGTTCGCCGGAGCGAACCGGTGCTGGAAATCCGGGAGATGGGTATGGTTCAACGTCGTCCTCCGGCTTGACCGGAGGACCGCTGCGGGGCGGGTGAGCCGTTCGCGATCCGGCAGTGACGAACGATCCTCTGTTTGCGCAAAGGATGACGGTCGGGAAGTGACGGAGTATGGAACCGCGAAGCCCTGCGTCCAACGAGAATCGGAAACCTTGATGACCACCCCCGTTGCCTGTGTCGTCGGATGGCCGGTGAAGCACTCGCGCTCGCCGACCATCCATCGCTTCTGGCTGAAGGAGCTGGCGCTTGCCGGCGACTATGTGCTGAAGCCGGTCGAGCCGGACGCGATTCAAGCCTTCCTCGCCGATTTCGCCGATTCCGGCTTCGTCGGCTGCAACGTCACGGTGCCCCACAAGGAGGCGGCCTTCCGCGCCGTCGCCGGAATGGACGAGGCGGCGCGCGCGATCGGCGCGCTCAACACGATCTGGCTCGAGGACGGCCGGCTGCTCGGCGCCAATACCGACGCGCCCGGATTCCTGGCGAGCCTCGACCAGGAGGCGCCGGGCTGGGACGCGGCGCCCGGGCCGGCGGTGGTGCTCGGCGCCGGCGGCGCCGCCAAGGCGATCGTCTATGCCCTGCGGTCGCGCGGCTTCGCGCCGGTGACCATCGTCAACCGGACGGAAAAGCGCGCCGAGCAGATCGCCCGCAACCTCGGCGGACCGATCGAGGCGGCGCGGCTGACGGCGCTGCCGGGGCTGCTCGGCGGGGCGCGGCTGCTGGTCAACACGACGACGCTCGGCATGGAGGGACAGCCGCCGCTCGATCTCGATCTTGCGCCGCTTGCCGACGACGCGGTGGTCAGCGATCTGGTCTATGTGCCGCTGGAGACCGGCCTGCTGAAGGCGGCGCGGGCGCGGGGGCTGCGCGCCGTCGGCGGGCTCGGCATGCTGCTCCATCAGGCGGTGCCGGGATTCGAGCACTGGTTCGGCCGGCGGCCGACGGTGACGCCGGCGCTCCGCGCCGCGGTGATCGAGACGCTGGGCGCGGCCGCCTCGGCCGACGCCGGAACGGATGCCGCGTGATGCTGGTCCTCGGTCTGACCGGATCGGCGGCGATGGGGAAATCGACCACCGCCGCGATGTTCGCGGCGGCGGGGCTGCCGGTCTTCGATGCCGACCGGACGGTGCATCGCCTCTATCGCGGCGCCGCCGTGCCGGTGGTCGAGGCGGCCTTTCCCGGAACGACGGCCGGCGGCGCGGTCGACCGCGACCGGCTGCGGGAGAAGGTGCTCGGCAACGAGGCCGCGATGGAGCGGCTCGAGGCGCTGATCCATCCGCTGGTCCGGGCCGAGCGCGACGTATTTCTCGCGGCCGCGGCGGCGGCCGGGCACCGGGCGGTGGTGCTCGACATCCCGCTGCTCTTCGAGACCGGCGCCGAGGGCGACATGGACGCGGTGATCGTGGTGACGACCGCGCCGGAGATCCAGATGGCGCGGATGCTGGCGCGCGACGGGATGACCCGCGAGCGGGCCGAAGCGATGATCGCCCGCCAGACGCCGGACGCGGAGAAGCGCCGCCGCGCCCATTTCCTCGTCGACACCAGTTCGGGCCTGGAGGATGCGCGGCTCCAGGTGGCCGGGATCCTCCGCGCCGTCGCCGGCATGACCGGGCGGCAGTGATCGCGACACCGACACGGGCGCGCCGGCCCGGGGCGGCGGTGGAGAAGCGCGAATAGCCGCGGCGGCGGGCCGCCTGGCGGCTTGCATGGCGCGGCTTTGCCGTCCACGATTCGCGAATCATGCGCGAGATCGTCTTCGATACCGAGACAACCGGGCTCAACCCGGCCGGCGGCGACCGGGTGGTCGAGATCGGCTGCGTCGAGCTGTTCAACCACATCCCGACCGGCAACACCTTCCACCAGTATATCAATCCCGAGCGGTCGATGCCGGTCGAGGCGATGCGGGTGCACGGCCTCGACGACAGGTTCCTCTCCGACAAGCCGGTCTTCGCGGCAATCGCGGCCGAGCTGGTCGCCTTCATCGGCGACGCGCCGATGATCGCCCATAACGCGGAATTCGACCTCGCCTTCCTCAATGCCGAATTCGGCCGCTGCGGCCAGCCGGCGCTCGAGCCGGAGCGGATCGTCGATTCGCTGATGCTCGCCCGGCGCAAGCATCCGGCCGGCCCGAATTCGCTCGACGCGCTCTGCGCCCGCTACCAGATCGACACCAGCCAGCGGACGCTGCATGGCGCGCTGCTCGATTCCTTCCTGCTCGCCGAGGTCTATGTCGAGCTGATCGGCGGCCGCCAGGCGAGCCTGATCCTCGCCGACGAGCGGGGCGGGGGGACGCGCGAGAGCTACGGCGCCGCCGCCGTTGCCGCCCTGCCGCGTCCCGAGCCGCGGCTGTTCAGGGTGACCGAGGCCGAGATGGCCGCCCATCGCGAACGCCTGGACATCCTCGGCGACAAGGCGATCTGGCTGAGCTATCTGGCAGCGAGCGGCGCCTGAGCGTAGGGGCCTGAGCCTAGGGGCCTGAGTCCGGGGCCGGGCGCCCTGCGTCCTTCGAGGCCCGTTCGCTCCGCGACCGGGCACCTCAGGATGGCGAGGTTGGAGGGCTCACAAGTCGTGCGCAGAATCGGCTTTCGGGGAAGCGCGAATTCCCTCGCCATCCTGAGGTGCGAGGGCGCAGCCCGAGCCTCGAAGGACGCACCTCCTGTCAGCCGAGCAGCCG
>NZ_JAGRLA010000045.1 GCF_020442045.1 Bauldia sp.
CTCGTCTCTCCCGCCCGGCACCGGCCTCGCCATGGCTTCGGCGGATTTCGCCGTCGTCTGACCGCCCCCCGTCACGGCTTTTCCTTGTCGGGAAAAACTCACCCCGGCGCGGCGTCGATGATCCTGAGGCTTGGTTGGGTCCGCCCCTGCCAGCGGTCGACCGAGAGCGTACCGGCGACATGCAGGGCCTGTCCCCGCGAATCCAGCAGCGCCCGCCCCAGCTCCGTATCGGCCGCCCGGAACGCCATCGCCTTGAGCGCGGTACCGTCCGGTGACTTGAGGGCCGCACGGACATGGCCGTTGCCGATCGTCTCGACATAGCCCAGCCGGTGCATGGGAAAGGCGAAGACCGGCTCCGGATGGCCGGTGCCGAAAGGCCCGGCCTGCTCGACCAGCCCGATGAGGTCGACGGTCGCTCCGGTCGCCGCCAGCGCGGCGTCGATCGCGAGGCTCCCGACCGCGTCGCCACCGGCGATTGAAGATGCCTGATCGGCGAGGAAGCCGCGCAGGTCGCCCAGGCGGGATCGCTCGACGGTCAGGCCGGCAGCCATGGCATGCCCTCCGCCCTTGACCAGGATCCCCTCCTCCACCGCCCGGCGGACCAGCCGGCCGAGATCGATGCCCGGCACCGACCGGCCCGAGCCGGCGCCGAGGCCGTTCGGCTGGATGCCGACCGCCACCGCCGGTCGCTGGAAACGATCCTTGAGCCGCGAGGCGATCAGCCCGACGACGCCCGGATGCCAGGTCTCGCTGGCGGTTACCAGCACGGCCGGCCCCTCGCCCGAGCCGATCTCGGCCTCGGCTTCCGCCACCGCCTCTTCCAGCATCGCCGTCTCCAGCGCCTGCCGCTCGCGGTTCAGCCGGTCGAGCTCCACCGCGATCGCCTCCGATTCCGCCGGATCGTCGCTGGCCAGAAGCCGTGCCCCGAGCGCCGCGTCGCCGATCCGCCCGCCGGCATTGATCCGTGGCCCGAGCACGAAACCGAGGTGATAAGGCGATGGCGGACCGCCGAGCCGCGACACGTCGGCGAGTGCCGCCAGCCCCGGATTCTCTCGCCGTGCCATGGCGCGCAATCCCTTGGAGACGAAGGCGCGATTGAGCCCGACGAGCGGCACCACGTCGCAAACCGTGCCGAGCGCCACCAGGTCGAGCCACTGCAGGAGATCGGGCTCGCGCCGCGACGCTCCGAAATGGCCGCGGCCGCGCAGGATGCGATTGACCGCGACGGCGGTCAGGAAGGTCACGCCGACCGCCGCCAGGTAGCCGAGCCCGGAGAGATCGTCCTGCCGGTTGGGATTGACGACCGCCTCGGCCGGCGGCAGGTCGTCGCCGACCTGATGATGGTCGATCACCACCACGCCGAGGCCGAGCTTGCCGGCTTCCGCAAGCGCGTCGAAGCTGGTCGAGCCACAATCGACGCAGACCACCAGCCGCGTCCCCGCCGCCGCCAATTTGGCCATCGCCTCGGGATTCGGGCCATAGCCCTCGAAGATACGGTCGGGAATGTAGATGGCCGCATCGACGCCAACCGCGCGGAGATAGCGCGAGAGCAGCGCGGCCGAGGTTGCACCGTCGACGTCATAGTCGCCGAAGATGGTGATCGCCTCGCCGGCGGTCACCGCATCGGCGATCCGTTCCGCCGCCGCGTCCATGCCGGTCAGGACGGAGGGATCGGGCATCAGCCGTTTCAGGGCCGGGTCGAGGAAATCCGGCACGCTGTCGGCATCTATGCCCCGGCCCGCCAGGATCCGTGCGACGATCTCCGTCGTACCGTGCCGTTGCGCGATTGTCTGGGCAAGCCGCGCCGCGCCGGCGTCGAGCCGCTCCACCCAGCGCCGGCCGGTTATCGAGCGCTCCACGCCGAGAAAGGCACGGTCCTTGCGGGCATGATCGAGCGTTTGCAGCACCTCGGGGATCGTCCGTTCAGCGGAAAACCACCGGAGTCTAACCTGATTCGCACCCGTTCATCGGCGGGTCGCCGGCAACCCGGATCAGAGCGCGTCGTCGAACTTTTCGAGGTCCTGGTGCTCGGCCTTGATCCATCGCACCGTCCCGGAAGACGAGCGCATCACGACCGTATTCGTGATCACCGCGCGTCGCCCGAAGCGGACGCCGGCGAGAAGATTGCCATCGGTGACGCCGGTTGCCGCGAAAAGCACGTCGCCGCGCGCCATTTCACCCATCTCGTATTTCCGGTCGATGTCCTCGATCCCCATCCGGTGCGCCCGTTCCCGCTGTTCGCCGGAGTTGATCACCAGCCGGCCCTGCATCTGGCCGCCGATGCAGCGAAGCGCCGCGGCCGCCAATACGCCTTCCGGAGCGCCGCCGATACCCAGGTAGATGTCGACGCCGGTTTCGTCCGGACTGGTCGCGTGGATGATCCCCGCGACGTCGCCGTCGCCGATCAGCCGGATCGCCGCGCCGGTCGCCCGGACCTCTTCCACCAGCCGCGCATGGCGGGGGCGGTCGAGGATGCAGGCGGTGATCTCGTTGACCGGAACGCCCTTGGCCTCGGCCAGCGCCCTGATGTTGTCATCGGCCGAGGCGTCGAGATCGACGAGGCCCTTTTCGTAGCCCGGACCGATCGCGATCTTGTCCATGTAGACGTCGGGCGCGTTGAGCAGGCTCCCCTCCTCGGCGATCGCGATCACCGCGAGCGAGTTGGGCAGGTTCTTGGCGGCTATCGTCGTCCCTTCGAGCGGATCGAGCGCGATATCGACCCGCGGGCCGGTCTTGGTGCCCACCTCCTCGCCGATATAGAGCATCGGCGCTTCATCCCGCTCGCCCTCGCCGATCACCACCGTGCCGTGGATCGGCAACTGGTTGAGCTCGCTGCGCATGGCATCGACGGCGGCCTGGTCGGCGGCGACCTCGTCGCCCCGGCCGCGAAGCCGCGCGGCGGCCACGGCCGCCCGCTCGGTAACGCGTACCAGTTCAAGCGTCAGGATACGATCGAGCGCCGGCCCCTTGGGAAAGCGCATGCTGTCGTTCATCTTTCGCGTCTCCGCCCCGCCCGAAAGGGAATCAGGTGAACTGTTCGATCCGTATCATCTGCGGATCATCCGCGATATGGCCGTCCGCCTTGATGGTCTCAAGGGCCGCGCGCATTTCGGCTTCCGTCGTTTCGTAGGTGATCATGATCACCGGCGCCGGCGCGACGGGTATCAGGTGGCCCGGAGCAGCGGTCCGCGGCGCCCGATGCCGCTGGACGATCGACTCCAGCGATATGCCGCGATCGGCCATCCGCTGCGAGATCGCGGCAAAGGCGCCCGGACGATCGTAGACCGAAAGCCGCACATAATAGCCGCCCTCATGGGCGCGCATCGTCGCGCGCCGGTATGGTTCGAGGTCGGAGGCGGGACGCCCGAAGGTTCCGACGCGGTCGCCGCGGGCGATGTCGGCGATATCGCTGACAACCGAGGACGCCGTCGCATCGCCGCCGGCGCCGGGGCCGGACAACACCAGCTGGCCGACGAAATCCGCCTCGACCGCGACAGCATTGGTGACCCCGTCGATCCGGGCGATCGCGGATGTCCGCGGCACCATCGCCGGATGAACCCGCTGCTCGATGCCGGAATCGGTCCGGCAAGCGACGCCGAGAAGCTTGATCCGGTAGCCGAGCTCGTCGGCCGCCTCGATGTCGGCGCTGGTGATCGAGGAGATGCCCTCGACGTAGATGGCGCTGGCATCGACCTCGGTGCCGAAGGCGATCGAGGTCAGCAGCGCCAGCTTGTGGGCCGCGTCCTGGCCGCCGATGTCGAAGCTCGGATCGGCCTCGGCATAGCCGAGCTTCTGCGCCTCGGCGAGACAGTCCTCGAAGCTGAGGCGCTCCTGCTCCATCCGTGTGAGGATGTAGTTGCTGGTGCCGTTGAGGATGCCGTAGATGCGGCTCACGGTATTGCCGGCAAGCGACTCCCGCAGCGTCTTGATGATCGGGATGCCGCCCGCCGCGGCCGCCTCGAAATTGAGGCTTGCCGCTCCGTCTTCGGCGAGCCGGGCGAGCGCGTTGCCGTGTTCGGCGAGCAACGCCTTGTTGGCCGTCACCACGTGCTTGCCGACACCGAGCGCCGCTTCGACCGACGCCTTGGCGGCACCGTCCGCGCCACCAATCAGCTCGACGAAGATATCGTTGCCGGGATCGCGGGCAAGCGCCACCGGATCGTCGAACCACTCCATCCCGGATGTGTCGATGCCGCGATCCCTGCCGATGTCGCGCGCCGAGACACCCGACACGACAATCGGCCGGCCGCTGCGCACCGCGAGGTCGTTGCCATGGCGCGTGATCAGCCGCACCAGCGAGGCGCCGACCGTCCCGAGTCCGGCGACCCCGATCCTGATCGGCGCGTTCACTTCCATGATCTTGCTCGCGAATCCTGGCTGGGAGGGATCGCTGCGGCGCTCGACAAGGCCCCGCGGCCGATCCCCGCCGGTGGGAAGAATTGGCGGCCTTTCAGACAGGCAGTCGTGCCGCGTCAGCGGGCCGCGCTCAACGGGACGACGTTGTGCAACGTTTTGTCCGCCGATTCAAGGAAACGCCGGAGGTTGCGGCCGGCCTGGCGGATGCGCTGCTCGTTCTCGACCAGGGCGATCCGCACGTAGTCGTCGCCGTGCTCGCCGAAGCCGATGCCCGGCGCGACCGCGACATCCGCCTTTTCGATCAGGAGCTTGGAGAATTCGAGCGAGCCGAGGCCGCGGAATTTTTCCGGAATCGGCGCCCAGGCGAACATCGAGGCCGACGGCGGCGGGATGTCCCAGCCGGCCCGCGCGAAGCTGTCGACCAGCACGTCGCGGCGCCGCTTGTAGGTGGCGCGCATCTCCTCGATGCATTCCTGCGGGCCGTTGAGCGCCGCGGTCGCGGCGACCTGCACCGGCGTGAAGGCGCCATAGTCGAGGTAGGATTTCACCCGGCCGAGCGCCGAGATGAGCCGTTCGTTGCCGACCGCGAAGCCGATCCGCCATCCGGCCATCGAGAAGGTCTTCGACATCGAGGTGAACTCGACCGCGACATCCATGGCGCCCGGCGCCTGCAGGATGGAAGGCGGCGGCTGGTCGTCGAAATAGACTTCCGAATAGGCGAGATCGGAGAGCACGATGAGCTCGTTGCGCCGCGCGAAGCTGACCAGGTCGCGATAGAAATCGAGATCGGCGACATGCGCCGTCGGGTTGGACGGATAGCAGACAACGACCGCGATCGGCTTGGGGATCGAATGCACCACGGCCCTTTCAAGCGCGCGGAAGTAGTCCTCGTCCGGCGCCGCTGGCAGGGCGCGGATGACGCCACCGGCCATCAGGAAGCCGAAACCGTGGATCGGATAGCTCGGGTTGGGGCACAGCACCACGTCGCCCGGCGCGGTGATCGCCTGGGCCATGTTGGCGAAGCCTTCCTTGGACCCGATGGTGACGATCACCTGGCTGTCGGGATCGACCTTCACGCCGAAGCGCCGGTCGTAATAGGCGGCCTGGGCGCGCCGCAGGCCACCTATGCCGCGCGATGCGGAATAGCCGTGCGTATCCTCGCGCCGCGCCGTGTCGGCGAGCTTCTCGACGATATGCGGCGGGGTCGGCAGGTCGGGATTGCCCATGCCGAGGTCGATGATGTCGGCGCCTCCGGCCCGCGCCCGCGCCTTCAGCCGGTTGACCTGTTCGAACACATATGGCGGCAGCCGCCGCACGCTGTAGAATTCACTCATGGCCTGTTCCGTCCCGTCGTATCAGTCTTCCGGCGCGCATTCCGGATAAAGAGCGGCGGCGCCTTCTTGAGAGCATTTTTCGATCTGTTTCAAGGCCTGCTCGCCGTGGGTCTGCGCTTCCTCGGCGAGCGCATTCGCCGAACCGGCCGGCTTCGGCGCGGATCCGCCCTGCTTGGCGCGCAGCGCCTCGAGCTCCTGGATGATCTTGGTCCGCTCCTCCGGCGGCAACAGCGTGCCCTCCGGCTGCTGCGGCGTCACGTTGATGTTCGGATAGCCCTTTGACGGCACCTCCTCCGTCGCCGATACCGGAATCGGCTCCGGGGTGGCGGGCTTCGGCGCGGTCGCAACCGGCGCCGGCTGGGGTGCCGCCGCCTTGACCACGGGCGC
>NZ_JAGRLA010000046.1 GCF_020442045.1 Bauldia sp.
CTCGTCTACGGCATGGAGAACGGCCTGCTGAACGAGTATCTGAATGTCATCAACCCTGCCTGGACCTTCAACTGGCTCGGCAGCACGGATCTTGCCATGGGGTCGGTGTTGGTTGCCTATGCATGGGCCGGATTCCCCTTCATCATGCTCATGCTGGTCGCCGGCATGCAGAGCATTCCGATGGACTATAAGGAAGCCGCCCGAATCGACGGCGCCAACGCATTCCAGGTCCTGAAGCATGTGACGCTGCCCAGCCTGAAAGGCATCATCGTCATTCTGCTGGTCCTCGAAATCATAAACGGGCTGAACTCATTCGACATGCTCTTTACGCTCACGGGCGGCGGACCGGGCATAACGACTGAAATCCTGGGCCTCTACATCTATCGGATTTCGTTCTCAAACTTCGACTTTTCCGGTGCGGCCGCGGTTAGCGTGATTTTGATCTTGGCGGTCCTGATCTGCTTTCTGTTTTATGTTCCTTCCGGTGCCAGAGGCAGGAGGTAAAGGGCGATGTTCCAAAAAACCTCGACTACGATCTCCATCTATCTTCTGGCGGGTCTCATAACGGCGTTCGCCATACTACCTTTCCTGTGGGCGATATCGACGTCCTTCAAGACCGAAGCCTCCATCTATTCGACCGGGGCCTCTTTCATTCCGCAATCCCCGACCCTCGAAAACTATCGCGAGATCCTGAACAACGGGACGATGATGACATATTTCGTCAATACCGTTGTCGTGTCCGCCGCCACGACCGTCATCTCGCTGATCATTGCCGTACTGGGAGCCTATGGTTTCTCGCGGTACAAGTTTCCGGGGCAGGGATCGCTCTTGATATCGATCCTGTTTACACGAATGCTTCCTCGTGTGGCGTTGCTGGTGCCGTTTTACGTGACGCTGTCGACCCTCGGCCTGATCAATACCAAGGCAGGTCTCGTACTGGTCTATGTGATAGTTGGCATGCCTGTTGCGATTTGGCTCTTGAAAGGCTTCATCGATGCATTGCCCTACGAGGTCGAGGAGGCCGCCGTTGTGGATGGCTGCGGCCCACTCGGCGTTCTCTTTCAAGTCATCATTCCGCAATTGAAGCCCGCGTTGGCCGCCGTCGGCATGTATACCTTCATTCTCGCCTGGAACGAGTTCTTGTTCCCGCTGATGATCGCCAAGGATTCCACCACCCGCCCGATATCGGTTGCCCTCGCATTCTTCATTGACGAAGTCGGGGTGAAATGGGGACCTTTGATGGCTGCCTCCGTGATGATGAGCATCCCGGCGATAATCGTGTTTTCCCTGGCGCAGAAATATATCGTCAAAGGTCTGAGCGACGGCGCCGTCAAGGGATAGCCGCGCTGAACAAGCCACCGAAGGGATTGTGACATCGCAACGCGGGAGCTTTTGCGAGAGACGACCTCGCCCTCTTCAAGCTGGCGTCAAATCCGTCTGTGGAATCCGGTCTTGTGAGGCCGCGCCCTAGTTGCCGACGAAGGCAGAAACCGCGGTGTCGAAGGAGAGCGTGGCCATGAACCGCGCGCCGCAGGCGTGGCGGGACATCAGGTCGTAGCACTGGCCCTTCGACAGGTCGCTGTCGGTATAGCGGAGGTCGAGGGTCACCGAGTCGTCCCAGCTCCAGTAAACGCCCGCGTTCCACGTCGTGTAGTCGGGAAGGTCGAGCTTCGATCCGAAGGCCTGGTAGCCGAGACCGCCCGAGACGCCGAAATTCGCCGGCAGCGCGTAGTCGATCGTCGCCTCGACATAGGTCGCCGTGTCGTCGCCCTGCGCGTAATCCGGCGCGAAATAGACGTTGCCACCGAGGGTCAGTGAGTCCGTGGCGTAATACTCGGCCAGGGCATAGAGCTCGCCATAGTCCGGCGAGGTGTCGACCGCATAGAAATAGTGGACATAACCGAGGTCGAAGGCTGCGTTGTCGAGCTCCGGCCGAATGCCGATCGACGTATCGATCTCGGTGTCGGGCGTATAGAAATCGACGTTCGACGCCCAGACGCCGGCGTAGACGATCCCGTAGTCGAGCTCGAGATAGCCCTGGATCGCCGGGTCGCCGTCGGTCTGGCTGATGCCGCGATAGACGTAGTCGTTGGTGACCGCGGCGCCGAAGGCGATGTCGAACATATCGCCAAGGCCTTCGGCGCCTGCTGCTGACGACATCGCCAAGAGAGCGATGCTTGCCCCCAGCCCCCTCATCGCCTTTGTCGCGCCGCAGCCGGTCATCGCCCCATCCCGCCCCCGATTCACGAAAGCATGTCGAGTAGGCGGCCAATCGCCCGGTCGCGCAAGCGCCGAGATGCCAGCCGGCTTACTATTGAACAGAGTTGTTGCAGGGCGGCCACAGTGTGGCCGGAGGGCACCGGCGGTCTAGCGGAGACCTTCGAGCAACGCCCGGATGCCGGTCGCCAGATAGATCGCATCCGGCCCCATGGCGACGAACTGGTAGCCGATGTCGTTGAAGTATCGCGCCCGCTTCGGATCGGCGGTGAAGGCACAGGCGATCTTGCCATGGGCACCGGCGCGCGCGGCGATATGCCGGATCGGCGCGTCGACCCAGTCGGCCGTCGGCGCGACTTCCCTGCCGTCGGAAAAGGTCAGGGAGAGGTCGGACGGCCCCATGAAGACGCCATCGATGCCATCGACGGCAAGGATATCGTCGACGACATCGACCGCCTGCCTGGTCTCGACCATCGCAAGGGCAAGGGTGTCGCGATTGGCGGTGGCGAGCTGTGTCGCCGCATCCGGAATATCCAGCAGGGCGAGCGCCCTCGCCGGCCCCCAGCTCCGCTCCCCGAGCGGCGGGTATTTGGTCGCGGCAACGAAGGCCCGCGCGTCAGCGACCGAATTCACCATTGGCGCGATCACCGCCTCGGCGCCCATGTCGAGCGCCCTGCTCGCCATGGCGAAATCGCCGACCGGAACCCGCACGCCCGCCGGCTTGCCGGCATGGATGACGCCGCCGATCGACCGCATGACCGAAACCGGATCGTGGAGCCCGTGCTGCATGTCGAGGCAGACGCAATCGAACGCCTGCCGCGCCGCCGTCTCGGCGACCAACGCCTCCGGTGTCGCGATCCAGCCCGAATAGACCAGTTCGCCCGCCCTCAGCCGGGCGGCGAGTGTCGGCTTGCCCATGGCGACCGCCTTATCGCGCCGTGACCTAGTTGCCGGCTTCGATCTGCGCCACCGCGGTCGCCAGGAGCTCGCTCATCGTGCGACGGATCTGATGATCCGACTGCTCTACCCCGGCGGCGTCAAAGTCCTTGCGAACCTTGCGGAAGACATCCTCTTCGCCGCTTTCTTCGAAATCCGCCGCCACCACGTCCTTGGCGTAAGCCTCGGCCTCGTCCCCGGATTTCCCGAGCTTTTCGGCCGCCCACAGTCCGAGTAGCTTGTTGCGGCGCGCCTCCGCCTTGAAGCGGAGTTCCTCGTCGCGAGCGAATTTCGCCTCGAAAGCGTCCTCACGCTTGTCAAAAGTGGTCATTTGTCACTCCTCAATCCCGCATCCGCGGCCTTGCATATCCCGCGGCCGGTCCTAAATCAACGCCGCCGATCGCGCTATTGCGCTCCCGTTTCCGTGCACTTCGATGGCGACGATTGTGCAACTGCGATCGATGGAATATGGTCACCCGCGAGGGGACGCCTCGCGTCCCCGAGTCGGCCGTACGCTATTGATACAAAACGGCTTTATTGAACGTTCCAGGCGAAATGGATTTCCTCAAACCACGGTATGTCCCCATGAATCGGCGACGGCGCATCTACGAAGGGAAAGCCAAAATCCTTTTCGAGGGGCCCGAGCCCGGCACGCTCGTGCAATTCTTCAAGGACGACGCCACCGCCTTCAACAAGAAGAAGCAGGAGGTCGTCGACGGCAAGGGCGTCCTCAACAACCGGATTTCGGAGCATATCTTCAGCCACCTCAACCGGATGGGCATCCCGACGCATTTCATCCGGCGGCTCAACATGCGCGAACAGCTCATTCGCGAGGTGGAGATCATTCCGCTCGAAATCGTCGTCCGCAACGTTGCTGCCGGCTCGCTGTCCAAGCGCCTCGGGATCGAGGAAGGCACGGCCCTTCCGCGCTCGATCATCGAATTCTACTACAAGAATGACGAACTCGATGACCCGATGGTCACCGAGGAGCACATCACCGCCTTCGGCTGGGCGACGCCCCAGGAGATCGACGACATCATGGCGCTCGCCATCCGGGTCAACGACTTCCTGGCCGGGCTCTTCCTCGGTGCCGGCATCCAGCTCGTCGACTTCAAGATGGAATGCGGCCGCCTCTGGGAAAACGACATGATGCGGATCGTCGTCGCCGACGAGATTTCCCCGGATTCCTGCCGGCTGTGGGACGTCCAGACCAAGGACAAGCTCGACAAGGACCGGTTCCGCCGCGACATGGGCGGCCTGGTCGAGGCCTATACCGAGGTCGCTCGCCGTCTCGGCATCCTCGTCGAGCAGGAGCGCCCGAAAGGCGGCGGTCCGGTCCTCGTCCAGTAGAGAAGGCCCGGCGACCGTTGAAAGCCCGCGTGACCGTGACCCTCAAGGGCGGCGTCCTCGATCCGCAAGGGAAAGCGATCGAAGGCGCCCTCGCCTCGCTCGGCTTCGCCGGCGTCTCCAACGTCCGCCAGGGCAAGGTCTTCGACTTCGAGATCGCGGAGAACGATCCTGCCGACGCCGCGAACATGCTCCAGGACATGTGCGAGAAGCTGCTCGCCAACACCGTGATCGAAGACTATCGCATCGAGATGGTCTGACCCGACCGTAGGGTCAGTCTGCTGAGGGGCTCGCCATGGCCTGCCTCGAGACCTACGACCCGATCAACACGCTGAAGCCGGTCGCGCCCGACGTCTGGATCGTCGACGGGCCGGTGATCGGCATGGCCTATTTCGGCTTCCGCATCCCCTTCACCACCCGGATGACGGTGGTGCGGCTCAGCGACGGGTCGCTCTGGCTCCATTCGCCGACGCCCGCCGAGCCGGCGCTCTGCGAGGCGATCGACGCGCTCGGGCCCGTCCGCTTCCTCATCGCGCCGAACAAGATCCACTATTGGTGGATCGGCGACTGGAAGAGCCGCTACCCGGAAGCCACCACGTGGGCGGCGCCGGGCGTTGCCGAGCATGCGGCCGAGCGCTTCGCCGGCTTCGACCATGAGCTCGATGCCACGGCGCCGGAGACGTGGCGCGGCGAGATCGATCAGGTCGCGGTGCCGGGCGACTACCTGACCGAGATCGATTTCTTCCACCGGCCGAGCCGCACGCTGATCCTCACCGACTTCATCGAGAATTTCGAACCCGGCAAGGTCACCTGCTGGCGCTGGCGGCTGCTGATGAAGGTCGGCGGGGTGAGCGACCCCGACGGCAAGATGCCCTACGACCTCCGGACGACCTTCCTGCGCCACCGGGAAGCGTTCAAGGCGGCGGTCGAGACGATGCTCGCCTGGCATCCGGAGAGGATCCTGCTCGCCCATGGCCGCTGGTACGCGAACAATGCCGAGGCCGAGCTGCGGCGCGCCTGTCGCTGGGTGCTCTGACCCCGCGGCAGGTCGCGGCTATTCCCCGTTTCGGTTGATCTGACGCCACAATCGCGGGCCATACCCTCATCCGGAGGGGCGACGGTAGACTGGATCGACCAATGCGCCCTCTCCTTGCCGCCGCTGTTGTCGCCGTGATCTGGCCGGGCGCGATCGTCCATGCCGAACCGGCCGGCGATACCCGAAGCGTTGCGTTCGGCGACCTGGAACTCACCTACGACCCGGCGCTCTGGTCCGTCGCAAGGGGCGACAACCACCTGAAGATCGAATGCGCGGACCGGCGGTGCCGCAGCACGCCGGTCTACGCCTCGATCGTCGACGATCCTCACCACGTCAGCTGCACCGGCGAGGCCATCCCCGCAAGATTTGCCCACTCGACGTTCGCGACCGAATATCCCAGCGAGGACACGAAGGTCTGGAGCGCGACCCATGATGGCCTCACCTTTTACTTCGCCGAGATCTATATCGGCTGCCGCAACCTCGCCGGCGGTCCGGTTATCGCCTGTACCCATCACGACGGCGCGACGTACTTCTTCGAGGCGCCCGGCGACCATTGCCGCACGCCCTGGGGGATCGCGGCGGCGATCGAGGGCCTTCTTGAAGGGCTGAAACCGAAATGAGGCGGCCCGGCCTCCTGCTCGCCCTCGGCGTTGCGGTCACGACCACCGGTGCGCTGGCCGCGCCCCGCGGCGTCGTCATCGGCGACATCGTGATCCGCTATGACGACACGCGCTTCCGCGCCCTGGCGCGCCCGCCCCGGCCGTGGCCGGTCTCGGGCGACAGCGCCCGCCAGTATCTGGGCTTCGCCTGCATCGACCGGCTCTCCTGCTTCGACGAGGCGATCCTCGCCGTGACCGCGATGCCCGCCGAATATCCGGAGGAGCCGCCCCCTCCCCTCCGCGACTGGATCGACGACCCGCGCGACCTGTGGGGCGACGGCCCGCGGTTCCCTTATCTCGGCGGCACGAAGCGCGACTTCGGCGGCCTGGTCCTCGCCGGCAGCGTGACGCACAGCCGCTGCCGGTCGGCGGGGGGCATGGGCTACGAGGCGACGGGAATCCTCAACGGCACCCGCTATGTCTTCTCCGCCGGTCACCCGACCTGCGGCGGCGGCATCCAGGGGCTTTCGCAGGAAATGTTCGAGGAACTGCTCACCGGCATCGCGATTCTCCCCGATATCCGCTGACGCGGCGAATAGAGGCCTTCCGGAATCGCCAGAATCGTCTATGTCGTAAGTCATGAAATCGGCCGTCATCGTCTTTCCGGGATCCAATCGCGAACGCGACATGATCGACGCGCTCGCAACCATCACCGGCGTGCCTCCGGTCACCGTCTGGCACACCGAGACGGAAATGCCGGCGGTCGACCTGATCGTGCTCCCGGGCGGCTTCTCCTATGGAGACTATCTGCGCTCCGGCGCCATCGCCGCCCGCTCGCCGGTCATCCGGACCGTCGCCGAACGGGCCGCGGGCGGCGTCTCGGTGTTGGGAATCTGCAACGGCTTCCAGATCCTCTGCGAGGCCGGCCTGTTGCCCGGTGCGCTGATGCGCAATGCCAGCCTCCGCTTCGTCTGCACCGAGGTGCATCTTCGCGTCGAGACCA
>NZ_JAGRLA010000047.1 GCF_020442045.1 Bauldia sp.
CTAGCTGGCGCGGCGACGCTGCGGCCCGGCTTCAGGAGCTTTTGCGGGACCGGCCCTTGCCGCCGATATCCTTGAAGTCACCCCGCCCGACCGTGTCGCGCAGGCGATAGCTCAGATCGACGTCCTGCCTCTCGATCCGAATGCCGGGAAAGATGACGATCTCGCAGGTCCCTGCACGGCCGGCGCGGTGGCCGGCGACTCCGCCGGCGCGCTGCCGGGGAAAGTTGAGAATCGTGGCCATGCGACCTCCTCGGAGATCAAACCGGCCGGGTCCTTCGCCCCCGGCCACCGTGGCGAACGCTTCGGATCACTTTCGTGGGATTAGGCCTCTGGCAAGGTTAACAGTCCGCTAACGACTGTCGCGCACAATCGCCGTCATCTCGTCGACTCTTCCGGGGCCCTCGCGACATGAACGACTTTCCCCAACCCAAGGGATTCGTAAGGCTGGCGACCCAGAACTGCCACGACGCCGCACTGTTGAGGGCCTCGACGGAGCTTTTCGTCCAGGCGAGCGCCCATGACCGCGACGAAATCCGCCGCTTCGAAGACCTCGCCCTCCACCTCATTCCGCGGGTGAGCCGCGACGACCGGGTCTACGTATCGACCAGGCTCGCCGTCCGGATCGACGTACCCCAAGCGGTTGCCCGCGTCCTGGCCCGGGACGAGATCGAGGTGGCGACGCCTATTCTCCGCCATTCGCCGGTCCTCGGCCCGCTCGACCTCCTGATGGTCATCGCCGCAACCGGCGTCGAGCACCACCGCCTGATCGCCGAACGCGCGGTTCTCGGCGATGATACCGAGCGCGCGCTGCGGATAGGAGGCGACGCGGAGGTCGCGGCAATTCTCGACCGGCGGCGGGTGCCGGAAAAGGCTTCGCAGCGGTCCGCCACGGACGAGGCCGGGGAAGCCGCGTCCTCCCCGGAAGCGAAGACGGTATCGCGCACCGACCGCCTCGATCCCTGGGTCTTCCTGTCGCGCGACCCGAAGGCGCGCCTCCGCCTGCTGGCGGAGATCGCCGTGGACGGCCCGGAACACGCCACGACGGCGAGCGGAACGACGATGCTTGCCGACCGCGCCTTCCGGTCGATCCTCGGCGCTGCCCAGATCGTCGGCTTCTCGCGCAGCGGAAATCGCCAGGCGCTGGTCGACACGATCGTCGAGGGGCTCGACCTTGCGCCCGATCTGGTCGCCGCATGCCTTGACGACGCGACCGGCGAACCCCTGGCCGTGCTCCTCAAGGCGCTGTCGCTGGCCAGCGATCAGGCCCGCCAGGTCCTTCTGCTCTCCTCGCCGGTCGGTCGCGACCCGGCCGCCTTCTTTCCCCTGTGCGACCTCTACGCCGGAATGCTGCCGACCGTCGCCACCACCCTCGCCGAGGCCTGGCGGCGGAAGCCCGCTTCCGAGGTAGGGCTTCCCCCCCAGCCGCTCCACACCCGTATCCGCGAACGGGACCGCGAGCCGGACGAGACGATGCGCCCCGGCCGTCAGGAGAGGACCGCCGGCCGCGCCGCCGAGGGCCGCGGCTAGTCCTCAGGCTCGATGACGTCGAGGAAGGATCGCCCGGCGCGATCCTCGACCGCGACGATCCACAGGTCCGGATCGAAGCGGATCTGGCGATCGAGATTCGCCTGGATTTCATCCGGCGCGGCGCCCTCGATCACCCGCTGGAAACGGCGATCGGAGGGGCGCGAGTCCTCGAACAGGCTTTGGGGCGCGGGTATGTAGAGGTCCGATCGTCCGTCAAGCCGGTCGACGATCACCGCGATCGCGCCGGCCTCCTCGGCGCCCTTGCGGGCGACAACGGCAAACGCCCCCTCGATCTGGCAGCGCCGGACATAGGCGCCGACCCAGAGGGACGATGTGACGCGCACGCTCAGATCGCCTGCATCGCCCCGATGCTGACCAGGCGCTCGACCACCTGGTCGTCGGGCTTGCCGGTGATCGGCAGCCCGTTGTCGAGCTCGAAACGTCGCACCGCATTGGCGATCTCGTCGCTCGGCAGGCCGTCTTCCGCCACCGGACCATAGCCCATCCTGTTGAGCGCGCGCTGGACCGCCACGTAGCGATTGCGCGTCGCGATCTCGATCGCCGAGGCGACCGCATCGTCGCCGGGCGCGGCGTCACCGGCGGCCGCGACGGCCGGGACGGGTTCCGGTTGGGCGGGGATTTCCGGCGCCGCCTCGGGCCGCTTCGCCGCGACCGGTTGCGGCGCGGGCCTTGCCGGTGCGACCGACGCCGTGTTGATGTGGTCGAGGACATCGACGCTCGGTTCGCCGGTGACCGCGAGCCCCTCGGCCTTCTGGTAGGCGACAATCGCCGCGCGGGTCCGCGACCCGGAAATCCCGTCGACCTTGCCGTCATACAGCCCGCGCTCGGCGAGCTTCTGCTGGAGCTCGCTGATGACCACGCTCTCGGGGACCGCCTGCGGCAGCGACGGTGCGGGCGCGGGATCCGGTATCGGCGCGTCGATCGCGGCTGCGATGTCATCGGGATTCGCCGCGGGCGCCTGCAGATCGGCCCGCGGCCGCGGATCGGGCATGACCGGCTCGGAGGCGGCGGCCGGCCTTGCCGAGGCGACCGGCGCCGGACGGGTCATGAACAGCGGTTCGGGGTGGCGGGATTTCTGGAGGAACATGGCATTCGAGACGACGGCGGCGATGGTCAGCGCCATGACGACGAGACCGCTCGACATCGCCGGATTCTCGGCGACACGGTCGACAAGGCGCCCGATCACGCCGTCGCCGACGAGCTCCATCTCCTCGTCCGGGGCGGCCCGGGGCCTTTGGGCGGGGCGGCTTGTGTTTCTCGTAGCCAAAGTCGCGGTCTCGCTGATGAGGTCACTCGATCTGCAAGGCCATGGTGGCAATGTTATGCTTAAGGAACGTTAAAGGCCGGCCCGGCAGCGGAAGCCGCGGCCAGCCGGATATTCGATAAAATTTGAACTAAATTGCCGCCGCGGCCTGAACCGGACCTTTATCGGGCGCTGATAAATTGACGCAAGTTGAGAACACGTGAAGCCGAAACATGAAGGTCCGGCAGATGTTTTTTGTGATCCGCGTCGCTTTCTGGCTCTCCGTCGCCATCCTGTTCATCCCGAGCGATCCGCAAACCGGCGAAGCGCCGCGGGTCGGCCTCGTCAACGCCTTCCTGGCCGCGAAGGCGACCGTGGCGGATTTCTCCGGCTTCTGCGACCGCAATCCCGACGCCTGCGTCACCGGCGGCGCCGCGGTCGACCTCTTCGCCAGCAAGGCGGAGAACGGCGTCCGGATGCTCTACCGCTATCTCGACGATCCGCAGGCCGAAAAGGGCACCCTCAACGAGGACGACGTCGCCCTGCCCTGGCAGGGTCCTGAAAACGGCCCCGCCTGAACGCCCGGCGATTCCCACGACGACAACCGATTTGCGGCGCGCCGCGCCTCGGCCTATATCGCGTCAATGGATCAGGCTGACGCGAAGCTTCCGGCGATCGACGAAATCGCCGCCGATTTCGAACTTCTCGACGAGTGGGAAGATCGTTACCGCTATGTGATCGAGCTCGGCAAGGCGCTCCCTCCCCTGTCCGACAGCGATCGCATCCCCGCCAACAAGGTGCACGGCTGTGCGAGCCAGGTATGGCTCGCCACCACGGCCGACAGCGGCGCCGATCCGCGCCTTCATTTCCGCGGCGACAGCGACGCGATGATCGTTCGCGGCCTGGTCGCCATCGCCCTCTCCCTCTTCGACGGCAAGACAGCGGGCGAAATCGAGGCGACCGACGCCGAGGCCATGTTCGACCGGCTGGAGCTGCGGGCGCACCTGACGACCCAGCGCTCGAACGGCCTGCGCGCCCTGGTCGACCGCATCAAGAACGAGGCCCGCCAGGCAGCCGCCTAGCTGTGAGCTTCCTGCTCGCCTGGATCGACCACCGGCCGATAATCGTCCGTCCCCCAATGGCGGACCTTGCCGGCCCCGCGCGAGCCACGGGCGTCCGGCGACAGTCCGTAATGGCGCGCCAGGCTGGCAAGCCCCAGCCGCAGAACCAGCTTCGCCGAGCGGGCCGGCCATTGCCGCTCCCGTTCGATCTCCTCGATCCCCTTCAGGAAACAACAGAAGTCGACAAGGAGCCCGGCAAAGTCGGGACCGACCGCGTCAAGAATCCGCTCGATCCGCTGCCGAGCGGCAAGGGCGGAATCGGTGATATCGGCCATGCCGCCGGCGTCGCGCCGTCCGCCGGCGATCGCGCTCGACCAGTTGGCCGTCACCCGCGGCATCAGCCGCCCCCGCGTGAAGTCGGCGCGAAGGCGCTCTCCGGCGGCGAATTCGGCGTCGCCGATGAAAGGCCTGCCGTCCCGGCCCTTCGCCCGGCGCAGGCGCGACAGCGGGCTCTCGTCGACGTTTCGGGTAGCGCTCCGCCGCCCGGATGGTCCGCCCTCGAGGATCGCGGTCTCGAGCGTCCGATGCTGGAGGGCGAAACCGTCCGCCTGCGACAGGCGTCGGCGCAGGAACGCCCGCCCGGCCGCCGTCAGGACGACGCCCTCCCCGTCACGACGCAGCAGATCCCGGGCGATCAGGTTGCCGACAAGCACCTGGTCCGCAACGCCCGGACTGGCGCCGCGCGCCGCGAGCCGGCGCAACAGGCGCTCGGCCTGTCGATCGTTCCCGACCGCCATTACCGGCCCCCGGAGAAGGATGCGGAAAGCCGCGGCCAGACATCGATGGCGCGCTCCAGGTAATCGAGGATCGAATCGATGCGAGGGTCCTCGCGGCGATCCTCGACCTGACGGCAGGCGTGGCGCGCCGTGGTGCGATCCCTGCCGAACAGCCGCCCGGCCTCGACATAGGACAGGCCCATGCGGGTATAGGCCAGATACATCGCGATCTGTCGGGCGAAGGCGACGTCTTTCCGCCCCCGGCTCACCGAGTCGAGCGCTTCGGGCCTCAGCCCGAAGGCGGCCGAGACGATGGCGCGCAGGAACAAGCCGAACGGCCCCCGATCGCGTCCCGCTTCGCCCGCGCCATCGTCCTTCTCGAAGAACACGCCCCCGGTTTCACAATCGACCATTTACGCACCCCGTTTGCTGGTAATCGGCTACTAGGATTTTATTCCTTCAATGATACCGCAAGCTGCATGCAAGGGGATAACTTTCGGTAAAGTTGATCGGAGGGGACAAGCGCGCCGACAATCCCCGTCGCCGGGAACCGGGGGAGACTCGCTCCAAATGAAAGGAGCGAGCCACATGACCTCACACACATGGCCGATGCTGGCCGGCGGGGATCGCCTGCCGTCACGGAGCCTCGACCTCAGGCAGCTCGCGGAGCGCTCGATCGCCCGGTCGATCGCTGCCGGCGTCGAGGCCTATGATCGCGAGCGGCACCTGCCGCGCCTCGCCCCGGTCACACCGAATCAGCTCGCGGATCGCAGTCCCGAGGGCCAGCGTCGAATCGTCGCCCGGCTTGCCAGGGCGCTCCGGGCGGAACGCAACCGGGGACGGGCGGGCCATTGGACCTATGATCTCAATCGCCACATCGGCCTCAGGCAGGCTCTGGCGGCGGAGCGGCGGAGGCTGGCCGATCTGCTCGCGGTGCGCCCCAAGACACATTCGCCGCCCGAAGGCGGCGAATGACAATTCACAAAAGGAGCTGGCGCCTACGACTTGCGGCGGCGCTGCTGGCCGAGGCCCATCTTCTTGGCAAGCGCGGAGCGCGCGGCCGCGTAGTTCGGAGCGACCATCGGATAGTCGCTGGGCAGCGACCACTTCTCGCGATACTCCTCCGGCGACAGGTCATAATGCGTCCGGAGGTGGCGCTTCAGCGACTTGAACTTCTTTCCGTCTTCCAGGCAGACGATGTAATCCGGAAAGACCGACTTCTTCGGGTTCACCGCCGGCTTCAGCGGCTCGGGCTCGGGCTGGTGCGTTCCCTGATGCGTGCTGCTCAGCGCGCGGTGCACTTCGGAAATCAGCGTAGGCAGGTCCTGCGCCGGAACCGAATTGTTGCTCACATAGGCCGATACAATTTCGGCCGCCAGATCGATCAGGTCAGCGCTGGCAGTTTGGTCGTTCATGGTTCATCCTATTCACGTTGAATACTAGATCGACGGAATGTCCAACGCGCCGTTACGTACAGTCTTCCGGACTCGTCGAGAAATGCGGATGTCGACGTTAACGATTGACCCGCCGCATCCGGATACTTCGCACCGTATATAGTCGGCGTCATTCAAATACAAGAGGTAAACGACATTTGAAGAAAACTACTGTCCAAACCTTATGTCGCGAATGGCGCCGCAATATTGCTTGATAGGCAACACATTCGGGTGAAGAACAACCATGCTCCGCGCCGCCGGTTCAACCACCGAAAGGCCACGCGGCAACGACGAATCGGTTGATAGACCGGTTGGACGTTATCACAGGTAGTAGATGATCAGATAGGCAGACAGCATCACGACGGCCCAGAAGGCCATGGAGCCCGTCGGCCAGCTCCTGGCCAGCGTCCCCGCCGGACCGTGGTGCTGGTATATCGCGCGGAGGGCGCGTTCGACCGCGGCACGGCCGCGGGCGACCAGCGGAACCGGCGACCGGCCGGGGTCGCCGTCGAGCCGCCGGATCACGGCCGGTCCGCCTCGCCGCCACAGCCAGTCGACGTCGAGCGTGATCGTCTCGGTCCTCCTCAGCCATCCGAGCATCAGGAAGAAGGCGAGCCCCGAGAAGAGCAGAAGCTGGAGCTGCGATACGACATGCGCGCCCGTATAGGGAGCGAAATCCACCGCGAAGGGCAGCATCGCGTAGAGCGGCGCCGGATAGACGCCGAGGCCGATGCAGATGAAGGAGAGAAGGATCATCGACCAGCGCATGGTCCATGGCGGATCGGGCGGCCGCAAGCCGGAATCCTTCTGGAAGAACACGAACCAGGGGAACTTGATGCCGGCATGGAGGAAGACCCCGGCGGAGGCCGCGGTCAGCAGGAACCAGACGACTGCCAGGTGCCCCTCGGCGGCGCCGTCGACGATCATCGACTTGGCCACGAAGCCGGAGGTCAGCGGGAAGGCCGAGATCGAAAGCGCGCCGATGATGCCGCAGATCGTGGTGAGTGGCATCGTGCGGAACAGCCCGCCGAGTTCGGTGCATTTCGTCCGGCCGGTCATCAGCATCACCGAGCCTGCGGACATCAGCAGCAGCGCCTTGTAGACGATATGGACGAAGGCGTGCGCCGCCGCGCCGTTCAGCGCCATCTCGCTGCCGATGCCGATGCCGGTGACCATGAAGCCGACCTGGTTGATGATCGAATAGGCCAGGATGCGCCGCATGTCGTTTTCGAGGATGGCATAGATGATCCCATAGAAGACCATCACCAGGCCGATCCAGATCAGCACCTCCTCGCCCGGAAATCCGCGCCACAGCACCAGCACCGCGGTCTTGGTGGTGAAGGCGGAGAGGAAGACGGTTCCCGACCAGGAGGCGCGCGGATAGGCATCCGGCAGCCAGGCGGAGACCGGCCAGCTTCCCGCGTTCAGCAGGAATCCCGCGAGGATCAGCCAATGGGCCGGTGAATCGGCCTTCATCGCCCCGAAGGCGATCGAGCCGGTATCGGCGATGTGGCCGGTGATCCCGGCCATCAGCAGCACGCCGCCGAGCAGATGGATGACGATGTAGCGCTGGCCGGCGCGGCGCGCGTCGGCCCCGGCGATCCAGATGACCAGCGTCGAGCAGACCGCCATCAGCTCCCAGAAGACGAAGACGGTGATCAGGTCGCCGGCGAAGACGACGCCGATCGCGCTGCCGGCATACATGAAGGCGATCGGGGTTTCCGCCCGCCGCTCCTGGCGGAGTCCGAAGAGCCCGCCGGCGAAGGCCATGATCGAGAACACCGTCCCGAACAGGCGGGCGAGGCTGTCGGAGCGGAACGGAACCAGCTCGTAGCCGAGCCAGTGGATGCCGGGCGCCTGCCCGTCCGGCAGGATCCAGACCAGGGCCAGCACGAGGAGCGGCGCGCCGAGGATGACGACGTCCCGGATCGTGCCCCTGAGCCACAGCAGGATCACGCCGGCGGCGATCAGCACCAGTCCCGGAAGCAGGAAGGGCAGGAGCGACCCGAGGCTAGCCGTCATAATAGGTGTCCTTCCGCTTCAGCAGGACACCAAGCCCCTTCGCCCCGACCACCAGCACCACGCAGCTGACGAAGCCGTACCAGGCGTAGAAGCCGATGGTCCCGTCGATGCCGAAGGTGGCGTGATGGTCGATGAGGAAATCGGCGACCACCGTCAGCGCCAGGATGACGATGAAGACGACCCACAGGAGGCGGATCGTCGATGGCCGAACCAGCCAGTTGTCGTCCTTGCCGGGCTGGGTCATCTCAGAGCAGCTGCTCCTTCAGGTCGAGCAGGGCGTCGAGCGCGAAGCGGGTCTGGTCGAACCACTCATTCTCCACCAGATCCTGCCGGTCGCCGTTGAAGCTGTGCTCGCCGGTCACCAGGTTGCCGATGACCATGAGCGTCGCTCCCGCATAGCAGCCGCGGGCGCTGGCGATGGTCAGGATGGCGGCGACCTCCTGCTCGACGCTCAGCACGCCGAGGTCGTGATACTGCTGGACATATTCCTCGATGCGCTGCGAGGCGTAGAACCCGTCGGTCGTCCGGATGATGCCGGTATGGACAGTGTTCCCGGCCTTGCGGGCCCGCTCGGCGAGCGCCGCGACGACGCGATAGTCGGAGACCGCCGGGTATTTCTCCGGCGCATAATAGCGCGTCGTCCCCTCGTCGCGGACGGCCGCCGCCGGGATCACCACGTCGCCCATCGCGATCCGCTCCTGGATGGCTCCGGTCGCGCCGATCTGGATGAATATCTTGCCGCCGAGGTTGATCAGCTCCTCCAGCACATTGGCCGTCTGGCCGGCGCCGATGCCGGCGGAGCTCACCGTCACCGGCGTGCCCCGGTGGGTGCCGGTGATGGTCGAGACCTCCCAGCCGGCGTCGTAGGTCCGGAAGGTGACCTCGTCGAGAAGCGCCTCGCAGCGACGAACGTGATCGCGGAAATTGGTGAGGATCACCAGGGGCGCGACGTCGCCGGCCTTGCAGCCGATGACCGGCGCGACGCCGCCCGGCAGCTCGACATATTTCGGCAGTTTCAGCAGGGCCACGTCATTCTCCATCTCTGGTCGTTCACGGGCGCCCCATGGCGTGCGGCGGCGCGGATCATCGTTCTAGCCCCCCGCCGGCGCGGTTGTCAGGCTCTCGCTCAACATCTCGGCGAGCTGGTAGGGAATTTCCGGCCAGACGAACATCGCCACGGTCAGGATGGCGGTCACCACCAGCGGCGCGACCATCGGCCATGGTGCCTCGGCGAGGCTTGGCCTGGCGCCGTCCACCTTCGAGAAGGCGCGATAGACGATCGGCAGGAAATAGCCGGCATTGAGCAGTGTCGAGATGACGATGACGCCGACGGCGAACCACTGGCCGATGCCCACCGCAGCCAACAGGATGAACCATTTGCCGAGGAAGCCGGCGGTCGGCGGCACGCCGATCATCGACAGCGAGGCGACGGCGAAGGCGCCCATCGTCCAGGGCTGTCTCCGTCCGACCCCCTTCATCCGGCTGATATCGTCGACATGGGCGCCGATATGGATCGAGCCGGCGGCGAAGAAGAGGGTGATCTTCGAGACCGCATGCGCGGCGATATGGAGCGCCGCGCCGAGCACGGCGAGCGGCGTGAACAATGCCGCGCCAAGCACGACATAGGAGAGCTGGCTGATCGTCGAGAAGGCGAGCCGCCGCTTGAGGTTGTCCTGGCGGAGCGCGATCGCCGAGGCGACGATCACGGTGACGCCGGCGACATAGACCAGCCAGTCGCCGGTGCCGGCCGCGGCCAGCGTCTCGACGCCGAAGGTGTAGACGATGACCTTGAGGATGGTGAAGACGCCCGCCTTGACCACGGCGACCGCGTGGAGCAGCGCCGAGACCGGGGTCGGCGCCACCATCGCGGCGGGCAGCCAGAAGTGGAGCGGCATCACCGCCGCCTTGGCCGTGCCGAAGACATAGAGGGCGAGAAGGACGCCGAGAGCCGTGTTGCTGACCACCCCGCCGAGGATGCCGCCCGGCCGGAAGTCGAGGGTCTCGGCGGCGACCCAGGTCCAGCCGAGCGCCGGCAGCAGCAGGATGGTCGATGCGCCGAGCAGCATCAGCAGATAGAGCCGCCCGGCATTCCTCGCCTCGACCGTGCCGCGATGGGTGACCAGCGGGTAGGTCGAGACGGTCAGCAGCTCGTAGAACAGGAACAGCGTGAACAGGTTGCCGGACAGCGCGATGCCCATCGTCGCGGCGATCGCCACGGCGAAGCAGAAATAGAACAGCGTCTGGCGATGGGCCTTCTCGGCGCGCATATAGCCGATCGAATAGACCGAGTTGGCGATCCACAGCCCCGAGGCGATGATCGCGAAAAGCATGCCGAGCGGCTCGACCTTGAAGGCGATCGTCAGGCCGGGAACCACCATCCAGACGTCGAGCGCCGGGCGCTCTCCGGCAAGCACCAGAGGAAGCAGCATCAGCACCACGACGAGGAGCAGCACCGCGCCGATCAGGGTGACCGTCTCGCGCAGGTTGGCGCGGCTGGCGAAGAGCGGCAGCAGCAGCGCTACCGCCGTCGGGATCACCAGAGCCAGGACGATCAGCGTCGCGGGCGTCATCGCAGGCCCTCGAGCAGGGCCGTGGCGGCGCGCTGGGCCATCCCGGCGGTGAGCTCGGTGTCGATGCCGAAATAGACCGTCGCCGCGGCCAGCAGGCAGATCGGGACGAGCATCTCGAAGGGCGGCTCCGTCGCCGTCGCCGCTTCCGGCGAAGGCTCGCGGAACCACACGCATTCAAAGAAGCGGCCGACATAGAGCACGGTCAGCATCGACGACAGCACGATCAGGAAGCCGAGCCACCACCAGCCGACCTCGATCGAGGCGACGATCAGGTACCACTTCGACACGAAGCCGGCGGTGCCGGGCACGCCGATCAGGCTGAGGCAGGCGATGCCGATGGCGCTCATTGTGATCGGCATCCGTCGTCCGATCCCGGCGATATCCTTGAACTCGATGCCGCCGACCCGGAAGAAGACCGCACCGAGCCCCATGAAGATCGCCGCCTTGATGATGGCGTGATTGAGCAGATGGACGAGACCGCCGGTGAGGCCTGTAACCGTCGCCAGCGCCAGGCCGAGGGTGATGTAGCCGATCTGCCCGACCGACGAATAGGCGAACATCCGCTTCACGTCGGACTGGAAGACGGCGACCGTCGCCGCGCCGAAGATCGCCGCGACCGAGAGCGTGACGAGGACCGGCGTCACCGGCAGGTCGGCGAAGACGAAGCCGGCGCCGAAGACCGAGAAGACGAAGCGCGCGAAGAGATAGATCGCGACCTTCGTGGCGGTCGCGGCAAGGAAGACGGTCGCCACCGAAGGCGCATAGGCATAGGCATTCGGCAGCCAGTAATGCAGCGGGAACAACGCCAGCTTGAGGCTGATGCCGACGAAGATGAAGGCAAGCGCGACGAGGACGGAACGCGTCGATTCGACGTCTGCCAGGCGATCGGCGATCAGTCCGAGGTTGAGCGTGCCGGTCATCGTGTAGAGCAACCCGACGCCGATCACGTAGAAGGTCGCGCCGATCGTCCCCATGATCAGGTACTGGTAGGCGGCGACCAAAGCGCGGCGATCCCGCCCCATGGCGATCAGCGCGTAGCTCGACAGCGACGAGACCTCGAGGAAGACGAAGGCGTTGAACGCGTCGCCGGTGATCGCGATGCCGAGCAGGCCGGCGAGCGCGACGAGATACATGCTGTAGAACCAGCCGATCCGGTCCTCGGGCACCTCGCTGAGCACGCTCAGCCGGGCAAAGGGCGCGATGACCGCGGCGACGGCGGAAACCAGCAGCAGGATCAGCGCGTTGACGATATCGACCCGGTATTCGATGCCGATCGTCGGGTCCCAGCCGCCGAGGTGATAGGAAATCACGCCCTCGTCGAGGACGCGCACCAGCAGCATCGCCGAGATGACCAGCACGGCGATGCTGACGACCACGGTGATCAGCCAGGCCGGCCACGGCCGGCGGACCAAAGCGGCAAGCAGCGCTCCGAAGAGCGGCACCACCACCTGGAGAGCGGGCAAATGCTCGCTCATGGGCGATTGTCATCCTGCTCGAAGATGTCGTCTTCCTCGATCGTCCCGTAGGCCTCGTTGATCCGCACCACGAGGGCGAGGCCGACCGCCAGCGTGGCGACGCCGACGACGATCGCCGTGAGGATCAGGACATGCGGCAGCGGATGCGAATAGACGGTGAAGGCGGGGTCGATGATCGGCGCCGTGCCGCCGAGAATCTTCCCGGCCGAGAGATAGAGCAGGTAGACCGAGGTCTGGAACAGCGACAGGCCGACGAGCTTCTTCACCATGTTGCCGCGGGCGATGACGATATAGAGCCCGGACACCATCAGGAAGACGGTGATCCACTGGTTGTAGTGCGAGGCCAGGTCGCCCCCGAGTTTGACGAGCTCGGTCATCGCCGCCCCCTCCCCGCGAAGGCGTAGAAGATCGCCACCATCGTCGCGCTCACCGTCACGAACACGCCGGCTTCGACCAGGAAGACGCCCCATTCCTGGCCGTGGACCTGGTCATGGGCGAGATGCGAATAGTCGAGAAAGTTCGAGCCGGTCAGCCAGCCGACAACGCCGACGCCCGCATAGATCAGCACGCCGAGCGGGATCATCGCTTCGACCATCGTCGCCGTCACTATGCGCTTGGCCGCGGTCAGGCCGTAGATCAGCGCGTAGAGGATGACGGTCGCAGCGGCGATCACGCCGGCCTGGAATCCGCCGCCGGCGCTGTAGTCGCCATGGAACTGCACGTAGATGGCGAAGACCATCATGAACGGCAGGATGAACTTGGTGACGACCCGCAGGATCACGTCAAGACGCATCGGACCGCCCCCTAGTCCTTGCCGCCGGCACCGGGCGGTGCCGCGCGCTTGAGGAGCATGAGGATCGCGATCCCGGCGGTGAAGATGACCACCGTCTCGCCCAGCGTATCGAAGCCGCGGTAGCTCGCCAGGACCGAGGAGACGACGTTGGCGATTCCGGTCTCGGCGATCGACCGCTGGATATAGTCCGGTCCGGCGAGCTGGACCGGCGAATCGGCCGCCCCGAAGGGCGGCGTCGCGCTGACGCCCCAGATCAGGATCGCGGCCGTGCCCACCGCGACGAATAGCGGCAGCGCCACCGAGTGGACCGGCCGGGCCTCCTCGGTCTTGGTCAGGTAGAGCGTACCGAGCAGCAATACGGTGCCGATGCCGGCCCCGACGGAGGCTTCGGTCAGCGCCACGTCGACCGCATCGAGCACCAGCATCACGCTCGCCATCAGGAAGCTGTAGATGCTGGTCAGCACCGCCACGGCGAAGAGGTTGCGGACCCGGACGATGCCGATCGTCGTCACCGCGATCAGCGTCAGCAACGCGAAGTTGATCAGGGCTTCGATGGCTCGCCCTCCCCGTCAGGATTCTCGGCGCTCATCGGTTCGCCGGAGCGGTCGAGCGGCCTGACATTGGCATGCAGCGCCGCCCGCGCGACCGCATGGGTCGCGGCGGGGCTGGTAAAGGCGATGAAGAGTGCCAGGAAGACCAGCTTGACGCTGACCAGCGTCAGGCCGGCAAGGCAAACCAGCCCGAGCAGGATCAGCGACACGCCAAGCGTATCGGCGACCGAGGCCGCGTGGATGCGGGTGAAGACGTCGGGCATGCGAACCACGCCGAGCGCGCCGATGACCATGAAGATGCCGCCCAGCACCACGGCAACGCCGCCGATCCAGCCAAGGATTTCCGCGGCGGTCATCGCACCTCTCCGTCTTCCTCGGCATCGTAGCCGAGCGGGCCGTAGCGGAAGAACTTCAGCACGGCGAAGACGCCGATGATGTTGAGAAGCGCATAGGTGATGGCGATATCGAGAAACGCCGGCCGGCCGGCCAGGAAGCCGAACAGCGCGAGGATGACGATCGCCCCGTTGCCGATCGAGTTGGCAGCGACGAGCCGGTCGAAAACCGTCGGCCCCTTGAGGGCGCGCACCAGCATGAGCGTCACCGCGACCAGCGCCGCGATCATTCCCGCGGCAAGCATCAGGAGCGTCCCTCGAATGTCGTCACGTGGCGATCCATGTCGCCGGTCTCGAGCCCGGCGGCGGTCTCGTCGGTCAAGGCGTGGACCGTCAGGTAGCGGATGTGGTTCCGGTCGCGCTCGGCCTCGACCGTGATCGTCCCCGGCGTCAGCGTGATGGAGTTGGCGAAGGTGACCACACCGACGGCGGTCTTCTGGGTCGGCCAGATCGTCAGCAGCCGTGGCGAAATCGGCAGCGACCGGCTCAGGATGATCTTCGAGACGCCAAGCGCCGACACGACGATCTCCTTCACCAGCCACGGCCAGAAGAGCAGTCCGGGCAGGATGAGCTCGGCTGGATGTCCTTCCTGGTCGGTATAGCCGAACAGCCGCCCGGCGGCGGCGACGAGGATCGCGGTCAACGCCCCCGCGCCGAGCAGGAAGGCGTCGAAATGCCCCGAAAGCAGCACCCAGAAGATGAACAGCGATATGGCGAGGCTGACGAGCCGCATGGTCCCCCTGCTACCGATCGGCGAAACCGGCCGAATCCACCAAACTAATGGCCATGAATGGCCGGCTGATCAAGCCATACCGCCTCCTCACGGCCGCTTCACGGCAATTTGCCGTTGAGGACGCAAGGCCCGGGCCTCATATAGGGCAAGCCGGCGGATTTTCCCGCGCCGGACCTTCTCTCCCACCGCGACCGGGGATTTCGGCCATGACCGCGAAGACACCCCCTGAGAAAATCATCAGATCCGACGCCGAGTGGCGCGAGACGCTGACGCCGGAACAGTATTACGTCACGCGTCAGGCCGGCACCGAACGCCCGTTCACGGGACCGTATCTCCATGAGAAGCGGACAGGCACCTATCATTGCGTCTCCTGCGGCGCGCCACTCTTTGGTTCCGACGCCAAATACGATTCGGGATCGGGTTGGCCGAGCTTCACCCGGCCGGTCGACGAGATGGCGGTCGAGGAGATCACCGACCGGTCGCACGGCATGGTACGGACGGAGATTCGTTGCGCGGCCTGCGAGGCCCATCTCGGGCACGTCTTCCCGGATGGGCCCGGACCGGAGGGTCTGAGGTACTGCATGAATGGTTGTGCGCTGGATCTGGAAGCCGATGACGAAGCGACTTCGTGACGAAGAGTTGGACCGCCACCCGGGCGGCGGCGGCGCGGTGCATCCCCCGGTGGCGGAGAAGCGGCCGGTCACGTCGACCTGGCACGGGGTGACCCGCACCGACGACTATGCGTGGCTGCGCGCCGGCAACTGGCAGCAGGTGATGCGCGAGCCGGACGTGCTGCCGGCGGATATCCGAGCCTATCTCGAGGCGGAGAACGCCTATACGGAAGCCGCCCTGGCCGGTGTCGCCGACCTCAGGGAGCAGCTCTTCGCCGAGATGCGGGGGCGGATCAAGGAGGACGATTCGTCGGTGCCGGCGCCGGATGGCCCCTATGCCTACGGCATCCGCTACACCCATGGCGCCGAGCATCCGATGCTGGTGCGCACCCCGCGCGGGGGCGGCGAGGAGGAGATCCTCCTCGACGCCAACCGCCTCGCCGAGGGCAAGGCCTATTTTCATCTCGGCGGCACCGCGCACAGCCCCGACCACCGCTATCTCGCCTATGCCTCGGACGAAAAGGGCTCCGAATATTACGAGATTCGCATCCGCGACCTCGCCACCGGCGAGGATCTCGACGACGTCATCCCGACGACCACCGGGGTGCCGGTCTGGGCGGCCGACAGCCGGACGCTCTTCTACGTCTGGGTCGACGACAACCATCGCCCGGCGAAGGTCTTCCGCCACGAGGTCGGCGCGGGAACCGAGGACGTGCTGGTCCATGCCGACACCAATCCCGGGTATTTCCTCGGCGTCGGCAAGACCCAGTCCGATCGCTACATCCTGATCGACAGCCACGACCACGAGACCTCGGAGAGCCGGGTCCTCGAGGCCGACGATCCGGCCGGCCGGCCGCGTCTCGTCGCCGAGCGCCGCCCTGCCGAGAAATATTCGGTCGAGCATTCGGGCGACCTCTTCTACATCCTCACCAATGGCGGCGACGCGGAGGACTACCGCATCGTCACTGCCCCGGTCGAAACGCCGGACCGCGACCATTGGCGCGACCTCGTCCCGCACAGCCTCGGCCGCCTGATCCTCGACATCACCGCCTACAAGGACTTCCTCGTCCGGCTGGAGCGCGAGGGTGGCCTGCCGCGGATCGTCATCCGCCATCTCGCGACCGGCGAGGAGCATGCGATCGCCTTCGACGAGGAGGCCTATTCGCTCGGCATGGCCGGCAGCCTCGAATTCGACACCGCCACCATGCGCTTCACCTATTCGTCGATGACGACGCCCGGCCGCGTCTACGACTACGACATGGCAACGCGAAGCCGGGTGCTGCGCAAGCAGGACGAAGTCCCCTCCGGCCATGACCCGGCCGACTATGTCACCCGCCGCGTCTTCGCCGAGGCGCCGGACGGCGAAACCGTTCCCGTGTCGCTCCTCTACCGCCGCGACACGCCGATCGACGGCACCGCGCCCTGCCTGCTCTACGGCTACGGCGCCTACGGCATCACCATCCCCGCCTCCTTCTCGACGACGCGGCTGTCGCTGGTCGATCGCGGCTTCGTCTATGCCATCGCCCACATCCGCGGCGGCAAGGACAAGGGCTTCCACTGGTATGCCGACGGGCGCCGCGAGAAGAAGGTCAACACCTTCACCGATTTCATCGCCGCCGGCCGCCATCTCGTCGCCGAAGGCTTCGCCGCGCCCGACGGGATCGTCGGCTGGGGCGGCTCGGCCGGCGGCCTGCTGATCGGCGCGGTCGCCAACATGGCGCCGGACCTCTTCGCCGGCCTGATCGCCGAGGTGCCCTTCGTCGACACCCTCGACACCATGCTCGACGACACGCTGCCGCTGACCCCGCCGGAATGGCCAGAATGGGGCAATCCGATCACCAGCGAAGCCGACTTCCGGACGATCGCCGCCTATTCGCCCTATGACAACGTCGCCGCCCGCGACTATCCGGCAATCCTCGCGCTGGCCGGTCTGACCGACCCCCGCGTCACCTACTGGGAGCCGGCGAAATGGGTGGCGAAGCTCCGCGCGACCGGGACCGGCGACCGGCTGCTCCTCCTCAAGACCAACATGGACGCCGGCCATGGCGGCGCCGCCGGCCGCTTCGACCGGCTGAAGGAAACCGCGCTCGCCACCGCCTTCGCGCTGCAGGTGACGGGCAGGACAGGTTGAATTGACGATTGCGCGACCCTGGCGACGACAGGCCTATGCAACCAGGAAATCGTGATGATCGAGCTCTATCCCGTTTGCGATCTTCGCGAAAATCTTTGCCTTGTGATCGCCGGATCCATCAGGATCATAATATATCTTCCCGTCCTTTAGCAATATTTTATCGTTTTTGTCTTTGGCGTATTTTGAATTTCCGAGGAATTCTCCCTTGGTCAGCCTGTGGCCAATTGCCTTAAATCTGTCGCTTACCAGGTCGATCTTGTCAAATCCTGGCTCAAAATCCTTTATCCGATCGAAATTCTTCTTGCCCGGTTTTACGTCAAAGACGAAATGATCGGCGTCCGGACCGCCAATCAACTTGTCGCGCCCCGGGCCGCCAACCAGCCTGTCCACTCCCCCCGCTGGGCTCGCGGGCGCTTTAGCCGACGAGGATGACGTGTTCTGGATCGGATCGTCGCCCACCAGCTTGTCGTTACCGACTCCTCCCTCGAGGTAGTCGTCGCCCGGCCCGCCGATCGCAACATCGTCGCCGCCAAGGCCGAGCCAGAAGTCGGACCCGTCCGAGCCGGTGAACACGTTTCCAACCGCGGTGCCGAGCGAATAGACATTCCCATCGATGTCCACCGAGACAATTTCGATCGACGAATCCGAGAGTTCCCTCCGGGCGAAAAACCGCCCGCTGGCCGGGTCGAATATGAGCGTGGATACGAAATTCTCTGATCCAAGAGGAACGAAACGATCGAAAGTAAAGGAACCCGCATCATACCTCAGGCTGATTATTCCAAATACCTCGTTGCCCAGGAGATCATCCGGGCCATAGTCGGGATTGTAGTAACCGGTGGCATAGGCGGTCTTATGCTGCGGGTCGTAGGTCGAGGTACCCTGCGGTATCGAAAGGTCGCCGGGAACCTCCATGCCGACGGGAGCACCGTCAATGACATGAACTTCGTACTGCGGAGCAGCCAGTTGAAATCCTTCCGCAAACTGCTTTCCCAGGGAGAAGACGTGGAACCCTGGCTTATCGTCTTTGGTTCCGGATATATATAATTTCTTGTTTTCAATATCGTAGTCATAACTCCCTTGCTGCCACGTATAGGTATTTGATGATAAGTTATTTATATTATATAATTTTTCAAATTTATCTTTTGATAGATCTGCTCGATAAATATAAAATCCATTGTTATCTTGTGCAACGCCGATGATGATATTGGTGTCTTCGAAATTTACAGTATATATGTCTTTTCCCTTGAAGGCTTGGTAGGATGCACCGCTCTTGACGTTCATCACCAGCGCGCCGCTGGCGCCAGATATCGGCACGACGTAGGACGAGTGGTAGAGCGCATCGACGCCCTGTCGAAACTGCAGATTGAACGACATATTTTCAATGATCCCCGGTTGACGATGGCAGATTTTGCGGGCCTTGCAAACCGCGGACAATGCAGGCGGTGAAGGAGATCGCGCTCACCACCGCCTTCGCGCCGAACGTTGCGGACACGGCCCGGAGGCGAGGCGCCGGCCGGTGCCGGGCGAAACGGCGGTTCGTCAAAACGTCTTCAACTCGCGCCA